>NZ_JBMNDS010000064.1:37007-58143 GCF_052543295.1 Streptomyces sp. SAS_270 | reverse complement strand
ACCTCATCCACCGCGGCGACCAGATGGTCCCTGGGCACCACCGCCACCGTCGTCTCGGTGTAGAGGGGGATCGCACTCAGGCGGCTGCGGTCCACCGGCAGACGAACCAGACCCGCATCAGCACCCGCGCCCTCCAGCACATCACCGGCCTGCGCGGCAGACACCGCCACCAACGACAGCGCAACACCCGGCAGCCGCTCACGCCAGATCCGCACCCACTTCGACACAGTCACCCCCGGCACATAAGCCAGCCGGAACGAGGGAGATACCTGGGAGCCTGTCACCCCGCCAGGCTACCGGGCGCGGTCAAAGCCCCCGCCCACGCTCGCTACCCTGACCACATGACGTCGCACCCCACCGCCCAGACCATGAAACCCGCCACCGCAGCCAAGAAACTGGGCGTATACCTCCCGGCCACCCCCACCACCTTCAGACAAGGCGTCATCACACGCAGCGAACTCACCGCACTGCAGACCAATCCCCCCGCCTGGCTGACCGAACTGCGCCGCACCGGCCCCCACCCACGCCCGGTCATCGCCGCGAAACTCGGCATCTCCATCACCGGACTCACCCGCGGCGGAATCACCCAACCACTGACCACCGAACAAATCGAAGCCCTCCAACACGACATGCCCGAATGGCTGAAGAAGGAACGCACCACACAAGCCGAAGTACGCAAAGAAACCCTCCGACTCAAAACAAAACAGCAGCAGGGACAGCAGCAGCGCGGCACCACCCGATAGCCCCCGCCCGGCACCTCTTGGCCGAAGCACCCGGCCGGCCGCGCCAGTCACACCCCGCACCGCAGCCCACATCCATGCCTGAGCGAACGGTCAACGGAACCCGGCCGACGCCGATAGAGGAGCCGGCCCTCACCGACCGCAGACGAGGGTGCCACCCAGGCACATGACCTCGAAGGCCCCGTACTGGGAGATGTGATCGACGAGGATCGCGCGGGCCCGCTCGATCGTGGCCCCGAACGGCCCGTGGTGCTGGTCCGCCCGAGCCCGGTAGGACGCCATGTGCGCAATGACCCGCTCGGGGCCCTGGCCCGTGATGGTGCCGGGCAGGTCGTAACTAGGCATCTGCCACGGGTAGAGCAACTGGCGTGCAGCCAGGTCCCGGTCACTGCTGCAGGCACTCCCCGCGAGGCGAATCCGGTCAGTGACGGCGGCGTCGCGTACGGCGGACAGTTCGCTCACATCGCCAGCTCCCGAGGGTGAGCGGCAGGTGGCGCCGCGACGACGGCCACGTGTTGAAGTCGTACACGCAAGCATGCCGCCCGCACGGCTTCACCGTACTGCCAGCCGTTCAACTCCGGCCCCAGAGCGGCAAGCCGGCACACGACGCCGACCGACATACGCTCCGGCGGGCAGGTCAGGAACAATCCACGTACCGCCCCGGTGCCGTCCGGACCGCCCAGCAGCAGACGACCGCGAGCGAGATCGACATGGGCAGCAAAGAGGCTGCCAACCGACCGGTCGTCGCCCTCGGCCCTGTGCTGGAACCGGATCACAGTGTCCGCACTAGCGATGGCCTGCTGAACATGCTCGCGCCCACCCCACCACCAAAACGCCAGACCAGCACCCCGCAGGAAAGATCCCCGCAAGTCACCGACCCGGCCCACTATTACCCCCTTGAGGGCCGCTCACCACTACTGCCACAAACCAGAGCGGCCGGGGACCGGCCTGGGTCAGCCGGGGGTCGCGGACAGGGAACGGACATGCGTACGAACCCAGTCGGTGATCTCCCCGACCGGAGTGCCCGGCGTGAACAGGGCAGCTACACCAAGCGCCCGCAATGGCGCAATGTCGGCCTGCGGAATGATGCCACCGCCGAACACCACAATATCGGCGGCATCCCGCTCCCTCAAAAGACCAAGAACATCAGCGAACAACGTCATATGAGCGCCCGAGAGCACCGACAGACCGATACCGTCCGCATCCTCCTGCACAGCCGTCTCCACAATCTGACGCGCCGTCTGATGCAGACCAGTGTAAATAACCTCCACACCCGCATCACGCAACGCACGCGCAATTACCTTCGCACCACGGTCATGCCCGTCCAACCCGGGCTTCGCCACCACAATCCGCAGAGCAGAACTCGACCCGGAAGCCATACCTCACCCTCCACTCGAAGCAACACCCGCCACACAACCAGACACAGAACTCACAAACACCACCCCACCCAACGCGCACCGGAGGCCGGGCGGCCGGAGAGCCTGGCGGCCATGTGTCCACGTTTCCGCTCAGTCCGACCCGCCGCACACGCGAGCCCAGTCCCCCACTCTGACCCCCACCACTCAACTCCCACTGGAACAAACCCCACACCACCCAGAACCACACCAAAAGCAGGAGCGAAGCGAAAGCAGGCTCGAGTGCGGGCGCCGGAACGGAAACGGGCCCACACCCGGCGAAGGAGAGAAGGGCGAGGCCGCGGCCTCTTCCACGGCTCCGACTACGCCGATTTGCAGCGCGGCTTCACCGTGCGGAACCCGACTCCGTGCTCACGCGTCAAGGCCCAATACGAGATCCCGTACAAGTAGCGAGGCGGATCGCGCGTACAGATCGCATTTGTACCTCGGTGGCACCCTCGTCCCCTCACCGCGGCGAGCAGTTTTATGCTCCAGCCGCAAGCCTCCGGGGCGTTGCCAGAATTCTCTACTGCTACAGCGCATTCGTCACCGGCTGGATGCGGGACCGGTAGGCGCCCGGGGGCCCGCTGTCAGAGTCCTGCGGCCGGTTGCCGCCAACAGGGCGATCAACGCCAGCACTGCCAGGAAAATCAGCACGAGCAGCAGGACCGTAAGGATCGTGGGGTGGTTCCAAAGAGCGAAAACCAGGGCCAGGACCAGCAGGACGCCGATCGTGAGCCATCGCCGGTTGTTCGCAATCCACGTCCCCACCCGGCCGGTGTGGATGTCGCGGGTGTCCGCCCATCGGGCCACGGAGTCGGCGGTGCGCTCGGAGGTGCCCCGCACGGCCCGTGCCCCTCGGCCGGGCCCGACGAAATAGGCGCCGAGAGCGACCACCACGCCGAGCACGATCACGGTGCGCAGCGTGACCCGCAGGAAGTGCAGGAGATGGTCGAACACGGCTGCCGCGGCTGCCTCCGACTGCACCTGCGGGGGCAGATGATCCAGGTAGAACCGGCGGGCGACAACAAGGCCGATGGCGACGACCAGGGCCGCTCCGGCACTGCCCAGCGCGATCTTCACCAGGGCGCGTCTGCGCTGGTACGCGAGGAATACGCCTGCTGCCCCGAGGAACACCGTCAGCACCGGCATCCACCTGCCGACCACGTCCAGGGCGTGTGCGGCACCCTGCATTCGCTTGAGCTTGTCGGACTTGAAGAGAACCATCTGCTTGTCGATATCGGGGATGTTCTTGGCGGGCGTCACGCCCGCGTCGACGAGTTCCTGCCTGACCCGGTCGACGGCGGTGCCGACGTCGAGGGTCACGGTGCCATCGTCGACTCCGACCGCCCCGCGCCCTTTCCCGGTCAGGGCGTGCACGACAGCCGAGTGTGCGGCCCGGTTGGCGCCGGTCCACACCTTCTCGAACCTGTCGCTCTGGACAAAACGCGTCGCCACCTTCTCCGCGGCGCCGGTCACGGCCGCGTCCAGCTGTGGGGCCAGCCCCTTCACGGCCTGGGCCGCCGTCGGCGGCAGGCCCTGCGACTGCAGCCACGCTGCGAGCTCGGCGGTGACCCGCTTGCCGTCGACCCGTACGTCGACGGCTTGGACGATTCGGTTGCGCGCAGCCTCCTCGATCGCGGGATCGGAAGCGAGCGGTTTGACCGTGTCGACGTAGCGATCCGTGTCGAGCGCGATGTCGTGCACCCACACGGTGAGCACAGATACGGGGACCAGGATGCAGGCGAGCACGATCAGAACCGCCGAGGCCACTTTCCGACCGATCCTGCCGGCCAGATGCGACCTGCCGGCCGGCGGTGAGCCCTCCTGGGCAGGATCCTGCGATGGTTCCCGCGGGCTGGTCATCCGTCCTCCAGAACTGGGGGGGCGCGGCCTGTCGTGGCTGGCATCGGTATCCATTCCTCCTCATCGCTGCGGACACGGCATCCCGGGATGCGCCATTCGGAGTGTCCCGAAGCATCGTCCGGCACCGCTGATCGGTGTGCGTCGCGCCGTTTCGCACCGCATGGACACTCGGCGGTACGGGAGTCCGCCCAAACAGGCCTCTTCGGGCGGGGAAGTGGGGCGCTCGGCGCACCGCCCCCGGGGCGGGGCGCGAGAGTGGGGGTCCAAACACCGGCTTCGGCAGTGTCGTCGGCTGGAGAGCCCCTGCCGCAGAAGGCCTGCCCACGCCACTGTGCCGGGAGCGGGCTCCGACACCCTCGCCGTGTCTATCCGACGCAGAAACATACCGAGGTCGGAACATATACAGACTGAAACCCGAGATCCTGATTGGTGCCCAATGTCGGACAATGGATCAGGTAGACGGTGCTGCGCTCCTTCCCGGGGCGGGTCACCCCCACGCGTGGACGTGAGCGTGCCATCCGCGCCCCCGGCAAGCGCGTGGGCAGTTGGCATGGTGCACATGCCCGGCGGTCTGTTCCTGATGGGCGCGGAAGGCGACTGGGTTGTGCCCGAGGACGGTGAGGGCCCCGTTCATGCGGTCCGACTCGCGCCCTTCTGGATCGACCGCTGTGCCGTCTCCAACGCGGAGTTCCAGGACTTCGTCGATGAGACCGGACACGTCACGGATGCCGAACGCTTCGGCTGGTCGTTCGTTTTTGCCGGGCTTCTTCCGGCCGACTTCCCCGACACCCGGGCCGTCGCCGAGGCACCGTGGTGGCGCCAGGTGTACGGCGCGTGCTGGCGCCACCCCGAGGGGTCGGAGTCCGATGTACACGACCGGGCCGAGCACCCGGTCGTCCATGTCTCGTGGGACGACGCCACGGCCTACGCCGCCTGGACCGGAAAGCGGCTGCCGACCGAGGCGGAGTGGGAGTACGCCGCGCGCGGCGGCCTCGAACAGGCGGTGTTCCCCTGGGGTGACGAGCTGGAGCCGGGCGGTGAGCACCGGATGAACGTCTGGCAGGGCACTTTCCCCGACCACAACACCGTCGCGGACGGCTGGTACGGCACGGCGCCCGTCGCCGCGTACGCTCCGAACGGTCACGGCCTGCACAACATGTGCGGCAACGTCTGGGAGTGGTGCGCGGACTGGTACTCGCCCGCCTACTACGCGCGCAGTCCGCAGGACGGTCCGCTCGGCCCGTCGTTCGGCGTACAGCGGGTGATCCGCGGTGGCTCCTACCTGTGCCACGCCTCCTACTGCTGCCGCTACCGCGTAGCCGCCCGCAGTT
Organism: Streptomyces sp. SAS_270; assembly: GCF_052543295.1. Classification (NCBI taxonomy): domain Bacteria; kingdom Bacillati; phylum Actinomycetota; class Actinomycetes; order Kitasatosporales; family Streptomycetaceae; genus Streptomyces; species Streptomyces sp. SAS_270. The sequence goes on along the minus strand of NZ_JBMNDS010000064.1, from coordinate 52,812 downwards.
CCAGCACCCCCGACAGCAGCACCGGCAACCAGGGGTTCCGCTGCGTCCTCGACGACACATCAGCGAGGTCACAGTGAGTGGTGGCAGTGCGTGGGCCGGGGCTGCCATGGCCGCCGTCACGGCGGGGTACGCGCTCTTCTCGCGGCGGCTGTCGGCGACCGCTGTGTCGGGGCCGATGGTGTTCGTCGGCTTCGGGGTGGCCATCGGGCCGATCGGGCTCGACCTTCTCGATCTGGAGCACGCCGCCGGACCTGTGCTTACCCTGGTCGAAGCGGCCCTGACGCTCGTCCTGCTGACCGGCGCGATGACCGTACGCCGAAAGGATCTGCGCGTCGGCGGGTTCCTCCCCGGCCGGCTGCTGGGGATCGGGCTGCCGTTGACCATCGGGGCCGGCTGGCTCCTCGCGTGGCCTCTGCTGCCGGGGCTGACCGCGTGGGAGTTGGCGCTGGTCGGGACGATCCTGGCCCCGACCGACGCGGCTCTGGGCAAGACGGCTGTCTCCAGCCCGCGTGTCCCCCCGCTCGTGCGCAGTGGTCTCAACGTCGAGAGCGGCCTCAACGACGGTATGGCGCTGCCCTTCTTCGTGCTGTTCCTCGCGGCTCTGTCCGGAACCAACGCCTCACAGGAGGGAGTTGCCGGAGTCTTCTGGCGCGCGCTCGTGGTCAGCACCGCGCTGGGGCTGGCGGTTGGCGGACTCGGCGGGTGGCTGTTGTCCTGGGCGCGCAAGAGGGGCTGGGTCAGCCGTGACTGGGGGCAGATGTTCGTCCTGGCCGTGGCCGCGGGCTCTTACACGCTGGCCGTCATCGTTGACGGGAGCGGGTTCATCGCGGCCTGGGTGGCCGGCTTCGCCTTCGGTGTCTCCCAGCGGCGGAGCACGGCAGTGGAGGTACCGGACGACGGCGAGGACACCGCAGAGCTTGCCGAGCAACTCGCCGAGTTTCTCGCCTCCTTGAGCTTCCTGGTCTTCGGGGCCGTCCTGCTCGGTCCGGCACTGGAGCACCTCGACTGGAGGATCCTCACGTACGCCGTGCTGAGCCTCACCGTGGTCCGGATGCTGCCCGTCGCCCTCTCTCTGGTCGGGACGCGTCTGGCCCTCCCCACGGTCGCCTACATCGGATGGTTCGGGCCGCGCGGACTCGCCTCCGTCGTCTTCGGGCTGCTCGTGGTGGAGGAGCACGTCCAGGGGGTTCAGTTGCTGGGCCGGGCGATCGCGATCACCGTCGCCCTGAGCATCCTGCTGCATGGCATGTCTGCCATCGTTCTCGCGAATCGGTACGGCGCCTGGCACCAGAAGGCTGCCGCAGGTCGGCCAGATCTGCGGGAGGGGATGCCCGACGAGGGCTCCGCCGCGCGGTAGGGCACAGGACGTGCTACGGAGGAATCGCGGGTGGCGACATCACCAGGCGTCGCAGTGGTCCGACGCAACGGTGGGCGGCCCGCCTGGCGATCGCGGCGGTGGTCCTGCCCGCTGGCGGTCGCGGGTTTCAAGAGCCTGGGCCGGCGGCCATCGCGCTGACCGGACTTGCCGTCAGCGCCGCCGGAATGTGGTGGGCTCCCAGCCGCAGGGGTCTGATCAGATGGCACGCGGTGGTCTTGGCGGCGGCCGCGCAGATGGCGTTGAGCGGGCTCTTTGTCGCCGTCGGCCTGTTCCTTCTCGTGATCGTCATGCTCGCGTTGTGGGCCGTGGCGTGCTTCGAAGGATGGACCGCGCCCGCCGAGGACGGCGGACAAGCCGCTCCGGCCGAACACCGCCCCCCTCCGCCCGGACCCGTTGCTCATCCTGAATCCGCGCTCGGGTGGCGGAGAAGTCGGAAGATTCGGGTTGAAGGAGAAGGCCGAAGCACTCGGGCGCCCAGGTCGTGCTGCTCGACGCCGCGCACTCAGGATTCCCGGCGTACCCCGGCCGAAGACACGCCTGGACTGGCGGCGCGCGAGCCGGCGCTGTCGCGCCGTTGAGTCAGCGGCGGAGCAGGTACCACACCAGCGCGGCGATCGCGGCGACGGCGAAGAACGCGAGCAATACCGTGCTCCAGTGCGCGTCGGCGACACGGAGGTCGGCAGCCAGTACGACCAGCACGATCGCGACCGGCACCGTGCACGCCAGCAGAACCCGCACTGCCACCAGGAGGAACCCCGGGCGCAGCGTGACACGCCTCCGCGCAGGACCGCCGGCAGGCAGCACCTCCGTCCCCCCGTGCTGCGCGAAGTGCCGCGCGGAGACTTCGGCGAGATTGTTCGTCGCGCGCCGGTACATCTCCGCGCACACCGGAACCCAGACGAACGGCACCACGAAACCGATGAGGACCAGCGCAATCGTGCCCGCCCACCCTGCAGCCCTGCGCATCTTCCCGCTCGGCTGATCCTGGGACGTGACCAGACCGATGAGGTACGCCTGTCTCCTGACGGTGCTCCACCAACTGACCTCGGGCCCGGCGTCGACGGCGGCAGGCCGTGCCTTCCGCAGCGCCGCCGCCGCCTCAACAACGGTCGGATAGACGCCCTGGATCACCAGCAGGTCGGCCACGACCGCTTCATCCCTGGGGTCACGACCGGACAGGGCCGCGAGTTCGAGCACCATCCGGAACTGGGCGAGCAACGCGCCACAGAACGCGATCGGCAGCAGTGCCATGAAAGGGCCGCCCAGGAAGGACCCTTCCGTGACGGATGAGCGAACGCCCCGCCGCACCACCTGGTGTCCCAGTTCCTCGGCGTCCGCTTCATGTCCCGGCTGCTCGGACCGCCGCTGAGCGATCCACTCGGCGGCCGGCGGGCCGAGGAACTCAACCGCGAACACGGCCATGCGCTCGGGCATGTGCCGGGGATCCGCCCGGACCGTTCGCAGCAGTCTCCTGGCCGCGCCGGGAGTATGCCGCCCCGCTGGCTCGCCGTCGTTCACCCGCCGCAGGCTAGCCAACCGATCGCGTCCATCCGCCCTGTCGATCTCTTGCGGCAGCTGATTCACCCGGATGAAGCGCCCATGACGCGAGCCCCTGAGGGCGGTGACGGCTTCTCTGTGCGAGGAATGGACCGTGAATCATAAGCAGCTTGGGCAGTGGGCCAGGACGGCCCGGGGGATCCCTCGGCGGACGCCAGTGGTCCGGCTGATGCTTGGCCGGCTGATCAGCGTGAACTGGCTGGACGCCAGCGCGCGGCTGGCGGCTCAGACCTTCCTTGCAGCGCTGCCGCTGCTCATCGTGCTGGCCGCGTTCGCACCCAGAGGCGTCAAGGACGTGCTGGTCGACTCCGTTCAGGCCCTGTTCGGTGAGGACGCGCCGGTCGACGACATCCAGGAGACGTTCACCGCGCAGGGCGTCACGAAGGACACGTACGGAGCTGTCGGCATCGTCGTCGCGCTCATTTCGGCCACCGCGCTGAGCCGGGCCCTGCAGCAGGTCTGCGAGCGCTGCTGGGATCTGCCCAAGGGCGGCGCACGTCTGACGGCCTGGCGGTGGCTGGTGTGGCTGTTGGGATGGCTTGCCGCGCTGCTGTTCCAGGCTCCGTTGCGCCACGGTTTCGGCGGCGGCACCTGGCTCGGGGTCCTGCTCTCGCTGTCGACCGCCGTACTGCTGTGGTGGTGGACGCAGCATCTGCTGCTCGGTGCCCGCATCGGATGGATGCCGCTGCTGCCCGGAGCCGTTCTGGCGGGCGTCGGCATGGTGACGTTCGTCTATGTGTCAGGGCTGTTCATGCCGGTAGCCATGCAGCGAAGTCTCGCCCAGTTCGGATCTCTCGGCTACGTCTTCGCGCTGCTCTCGTGGCTGATCACGTGCAGCTGCGTGATCGTCACCGGCATCGCCCTCGGCCAGGTCACGGCTGTTTCAGGGCCGTTCCCGCGCCTGCTGGGCACTCCCGTGCAGAAGCCGTAGGTCCGTCAGCCCCTGAGGATGCGGTCCTTCTGGACGGCGAACTCCTCGTCCGAGAGCACACCTTGCTCGTGGAGTTTGCCGAGGCGTTCCAGATTGCTGATTGCTTCATCCGTCAGCCCTGAAGGGGCCGGCGGGCCCGGCGGCTCCTGGGCGGCGGCGCCTGCGTCCGGCACGGTCTGCTGTGCGGCGGTGCGCTCGGCCTGGTGTCGGGCGACCCGCCCGGAGACTGCGCTCGCCGTACCCGCGGCCACCGCCGTACGGGCGGCGACACCGACGAGCCCCGGACGCCCTCTACGTGCCAGGGGACGACCCAACATGGCCCTCACCTTCCCTTTCCTGCCTCGGTACACCGCTTACGCGGCGTTCTGGTACGCCTGCTCCACCACCTCGGCGGGGATGCGCTCGTGGGCGACGAGTCTGCCGCCGGCACGGCGGACGGCGCCCGCCATCCCGGCTGCCCAGGTGTCCTCCCACAGGAGAATGGCCGCCGACGAGTCGGGCACGAGTTCCTCGGCGATCAGCTCGAGATCCTCCTGGCTGAACAGTCCGCCGACATCCCCCTCGATTTCGTCGAAGACGGAGGCCTCCACGGGGTCGAGAGCATCGAGCTCGACGTAGGAGACGACGCCGTCGGCATCCTTCTTGACGAAGGTGAGGTCGAGGATACGCACCGTGCCGCTCACCACGAGCGCCCGCAGCTCCGGTGCGATCTCACCCCGGAAACGGTTGCCCGGAAAGGCGACGACGACGTACTCGACAGGTCCTACGTCCATGACAGTTCCCCTTCCTCGCGCGATCGCGCGCCGTCAGCCGGCGAGCACCTTCTCCTTGGCGCGCTCGTACTCGGCGTCGGTGATGTCGCCGTGGTCGTGCAGGCCGGCCAGCTTCGACAGCTCGTCGACGTGGCCGGGGGCCCCGGCCTGACTCGTCCCGGCGGCGTCCCGCACGTAGGCACGGAATTCCTGTTCGCTCTGTCGTGCCTTGCGGACCTCGCGTTCGCCCATGCCCTTGCCCCGGGCGATGAGGTACACGAAGCAGCCCAGGAACGGCAGGACGATGCAGAAGACCGACCAACCGGCCTTGCCCCAGCCGCTCATCGAGTCGTCGCGGAAGATGTCGCCGAAGATCCGGAAGAGCAGCATGAACCACATGACCCACAGGAAGACCCACATGATGGTCAGGAACGCGTTCAGCAGCGGGTAGTCCATGATCGTTCTCCTTGGTGCGATGCCGTGTGTGTGTGTGGGTGACCGCGTCACTGACGTCCCATGGCGATGCGGATCCGGTCCTCCGGCCGGATGAAGTGGTCCGCATCGTTTGGGCCGGTGTCGACCTGGACCCAGTGGATGTCGCCGGTGAACGCGCCATCGGGGCTCACGTAGTCGGGGGCGACCGGTGTACCGGTGTCCACGCCCACGTCGGCCGTCTCGTCGGCGGAGAAGAGGAAGGGCAGCGTGTGCTCGACACGTCCCTCACCCACGTTGTCGCCGTCGTAGTACAGCGACACCGTGCCGCCCTTGCCGAGGCCGCCGCCGTCGTAGGCGAACTCCATGCGTACCTGGTGTTCTCCGGAGGGCAGCGGCCGGTCGGCCTCGACCTGCGCCGTCTCCAGGGCGCAGAGGTTGTACGCGAACTTCGCCCGGCCGTGTCTCGTGTACAGGCTCCAGCCGCCGAAGCTGCCGCCCTGGGCGAGGATGACGCCTTCGACGGGGCCGTCGGCGGAGGCGATCTCCGCGGTGACGGCGAACGACTTGTTCTTGACGTTGACCAGGCTGCTCTCTGTGAGTCGCCCCATACCGCCGTACAGCAACTGATGGTCGGACTGGATGAGTTCGGGCCGTCCAGCCATCTCGGAGTTGAACCGCTCGGCGGTCCGGTCGTCCATGGGCAGGACGTTGTGGCGGACGGCCTCGATCAGCCAGAGCCGCTGGAGCTCGTGCAGCTTGTCCGGCATCTCGGCGGCCAGGTCGTGGACCTGGGTGGGGTCGGTGGAGCCGTCGTAGAGCTCCCAGACGTCATCGTCGAATGCCACCTGCTTTCCCGTGACATCCCACGGCGTACGGTGCTTGGTGACGGCGGACCAGCCCTTGTGGTAGATGCCGCGATTGCCGAACATCTCGAAGTACTGCTGGTCGTGCCGTTCGGGCGCGTCGGCGTCGTCGAAGCCGTAGAGCATCGAGATGCCCTCCATCGGCGACTGCTGCACCCCGTTGACGGTGGTCGGCTCGGGGATCCCGGCGGCTTCGAGGACGGTCGGGGCGACGTCGATGACATGGCAGAACTGGCCGCGGTTCTCGTCGGTGGCCCGGATGCGGCTCGGCCAGTGGACGATCGTGCCGTTGCGGGTGCCGCCCCAGTGCGAGGCGACCTGCTTGGTCCACTGGTACGGGGTGTCCATGGCGTGGGCCCAGCCGACCGCGTAGTGGTTGTACGCCTCGGGGGTGCCGAACTTGTCGATCCTGGCTGCCATGAACTCCGGTGTCTCGACCTCGGCCATGCCGTTGAAGGCGATCATCTCGTTGAAGCTGCCGCGCAGACCGCCCTCGGCGGACGCCCCATTGTCACCGGTGATCACGTACATCAGCGTGTCGTCGAGAATGCCCAGTTCCTCCAGGGCCGCGACGAGCCGGCCGATGTGGTGGTCGGTGTGGGTGAGGAAGCCCGCGTAGACCTCCATCTGGCGCGCGAGCACGGGCCGGGCCTCCACGGGGACCTCGTCCCAGGCGGGAATCTCCGCATGCCGTTGTGTCAGTTCCGCGTTCTCCGGTACGACCCCGAGTGCCTTCTGCCGGGCGAGGGTCTTCTCCCTGAGAGCGTCCCAGCCCTGGTCGAAATGACCCCGATAGCGGTCGGACCACTCGGCGGGCACATGATGCGGCGCATGCGTGGCGCCGGGCACGAAGTAACAGAAGAACGGTCGGTCCGGCATGAGGGTCTTCTGCCGGCGGACCCAGGAGATGGCGCGGTCCGTCAGGTCCTCGGTGAGGTGGTAGCCCTCCTGGGGGGTCTTCGGCGGGTCGACGGGTGAGGTGCCCTCGTACAGCACGGGCTCGTACTGGTTGGTCTCGCCGCCGATGAACCCGTAGAAGTACTCGAAACCACCGCCGCCCGTGGGCCAGGCGTCGAAGGGGCCGGCCGGGCTGGTCTGCCACACCGGGACCTCGTGGCACTTGCCGAACTGGGCTGTGGAGTAGCCGTTGAGCTTGAGGATCTCGGCGAGCGGAGCCTTGGTGTTGGGGCGCATCGAGTTGTAGCCCGGGGCCGATGTGGCGATCTCGGTGACGCCTCCCATGCCCACGGAGTGGTGATTGCGGCCGGAGAGAAGCGCCGCACGGGTCGGCGAGCACAGGGCGGTCGTGTGGAAGCGGGTGTAACGCAGGCCGTTGTGCGCCAGGCGGTCGAAGACGGGGGTCTCGCAGGGGCCGCCGAAGGTGCTCGGGGCGCCGAAACCGACGTCGTCGAGCATGATCAGCATCACGTTGGGTGCCTGGCCGGGGGGCATCAGCGGCTGGATGGGCGGGAACGAGGTGTCCGGATCCTTGGCGTCGTATGTCATCGGCCCCGGGCGCTGCACGTCGGGGATCGGGAGAATCTGGCGCTGGATCTCGGACATGAGTCACGCCTTCCTTCCAGGTCGCCGCGTCAGGGCCACACTGTCCCTGCCCTCACAGTGCGCGGCAGCGCGTCCCGGCGCCTCACCCGTCCAGGGTGAAGAACGACCCTGCGTTGCGGCCTTCCACTTGACGGGTGATGATCAAGAGGTAGGCAGTTCTTCCGGACTGCGCCCTGCGGTGTTGTGGTGAGGGTCATGCCCCGTCCGAGCTCCGGTGGACGCCGGGACGCTGCCGCGGAGCGGCTCACGCCGAACGGTGATCCCCTTCTGGCGGCACGGTTCAGGGTGCCGGTTCCCCCGAGCACGTTCATACGCAGACCGCGGCTCGTCGAGCGTCTGGCTCTGGGCAGGCACGTGCCCTTGACCCTCGTCAACGGACCCGCGGGAGCGGGCAAGACACTGCTGGTGGCCGACTGGACCGCCAAGGAGGGTGCGTCGAGCCATGTGGCATGGCTGACGGTGGAGAACGAGGACAACAGCCCCGGCGTCTTCTGGACCTATGCACTGGAAGCCCTGCGCCGTCACGGCTTCGGACCCCCGGACACCGTCGGCAGCCCGGCCCGTGCCGGCGAGGTGGACCACGCGCTGCTCGCCCGGCTGGCCGCTCATCTCAGTGAGCGGAGCGAACCTGTCGTCCTGGTGCTCGACGAGTTCGATCGCGTCGCAGGCTCGACGGAGATCGCCGACGAGCTTCAGTTCCTGCTCCGTCACGTGGGCGACGGACTACGCCTGGTCGTCATCAGCCGCACGGAACCCCTGCTCCCACTGCACCGCTACCGCGCCGCCGGCCAGGTCATCGACATCCGCGGCGCCGACCTGGCGTTCCTGCCCCAGGAGACGGCCCAATTGCTGAACCGGCACGGCATACGTCTCTCGGAGCAGGGCGCGCGATCCCTGACCGAGTGGACCGGGGGCTGGGCCGCCGGGCTCAGGCTGTGCATTCTGGCGGCACAGCAGGCCGAGGACCCGGACGCCTTCCTGAAGGACTTCGAAGCAGGTCAGAGCACTCTTGCCGACTTCCTGCTCGCCGAGGTGCTCGACACACAGCCGGGCGAGACACAAGACCTGATGCTGCGCAGCAGCATCCTCGAACAGATCCACCCCGACCTGGCCAACACCCTCACGGGCCGTGACGACGCGGAGCCGATCCTGGCCGGGCTGCAGCGCGCGAACGCGTTCGTTGAGTCCATCGGTCACTCGTGGTACCGGCTTCACCCGCTGTTCTCCGAGATCCTCCGGGCCCATCTACGGGTCCGGTGCCCTGGGCTCGAGCCCGAGCTGCACCGCAGAGCCGCGCGGTGGCTCAGTGCAAAGGGACTGTTCGCCGAGGCCCTGCCGCATGCCGCGGACGCCGGGGACTGGGAACACACGGCCGACCAGTTCGTGGAGGAGCTGGCCATCGGACGGCTCCTCACCGGCCTGGAAGCCGCCCGCCTGGACCGGCTCTTCTCCACGATGCCCCCGGACACTCCCGGCCCCGCCGCGGATCTTGTACGTACCGCCCGTCATCTGACTCGCCACGACGTCGACCGCGGGCTCGACCACCTGCGCCGCGCCCGGGACAACCTTCACGACGGCGGGTATCCGTCCGCGGCCCGGCGGCTCAGCTGCGCTCTGCTGCGAGTGCTGGCCGCCCGGATGATCGGCTCTGCCGACCTGGCCGAGGACGCGGCGCAGGACGTGGCGGTGGCGGAGCGAGCCATCCCCGCCGAGCGTCTGGAACAGCATCCAGAGCTGCGCGCACTGATGCTCACCGACCTGGGATCGGCCCAGCTGTGGGCGGGAGACTTCGATGCCGCCCGGACGACGCTGTCCGCCGTCGCACCACTCGACGACGGTCCGGACACCGCGTTTCCGCGGCACGAGTGCCTCAGCCGACTGGCCCTGATCGACTTCCTGCGCGGCTGGCCCGACCGCGCCGAACGCCACGCCCGGGCAGCGGTCGCCGAGGCGGAGCGCGGCGGCCTGCCCTCCGCGGCCCGCACCGGGGTGGCCCAACTCGTGCTGGCCGCCGTCGCCCTCGATCGTGACGAACTCGGCCCCGCGCATGCCCATCTGGAGCAGGTGTTCGCATCATCCGTGGCACCGCACGACCCCATCGTCCGGGCCGAAGCGACTCTCCTGCGCTCGCGCCTGCTGCTCGCCAAGGGTCATCCGCGAGCGGCACTGCAGGTACTCGACGAGCTGGAGAAACCGCGGGCAGCCGTCGAGCCCTCGCCGTGGGTACGCGAGCGGACCGCCCTGGGCAGGGCCAGCGCACACCTGGTGCAAGACCGCCCCGAAGTCGCCATGAAGGTCCTTGAGGAGGTCGGGTTCGCGGGACCGGAGAACGTGGTGGCCGCGGCTCGTGCCCGGCTTGCCGTGGGCAGCGCGCTCGAGGCGCAGGCTCTGCTCCACGCGCTCCCGGTGGGGCAGGGTGAGGGGCCCGCCGTCACGGCCAGGACGCTGCTGGCACGGGCGCAGACCGCCGATGCTCTGGGAGACGACTCCGCGGCACAGCGTCTGACCGCACGGGCACTGTCCACGGCCCGGCCCCAAACGCTGAGGCGTCCGTTCCTCGATGCAGGACCGTGGCTGCAGCACTTGGTGCGCCGCCAACCGGCGCTGACGCGCGGGCACGACTGGCTGCCGCCCGAGCTGACGGGACATGCTCCGGGGCATCACGCGCACGGGCTCGGCCCTGACGTCGTGACCGAGCCACTGAGCGAGCGTGAGCACGAGGTGCTGGAACGGCTGGCGCAGACGATGTCGACGGAGGAGATCGCCGCCGACCTCCATCTGTCGGTCAACACCGTCAAGACTCATCTGAAGAACATCTACCGCAAGCTCGCCGCGACGCGACGAGGCGAAGCCGTGCGTCACGCCCGGGAGCTGCATCTCCTTTAGCCGGGCCCAGCTCACCTGGGGCGGGTGATGCCAGTCAGCGTCCGGAAGTCCCAGCATGGAACCGGGGGCAGAGCTGCGGTCGGACTGCGAGAGAAGCGCGCTCATGCGATACGAGATCCGCGTCGACGGGGAGATGTCTCGGACGATGACACAGGCGTTCCCGGAGCTGGAGAGTTCCGTCAGGACCGCGCAGACCGTTCTGTTCGGCCAGGTCAACGATGAGGCTCAGCTCTACGGCCTGCTGTCACGCCTCCAGTCGCTGGGGTTGCACGTGATGGAGATGCGCCGTCTGCCCGAGTGATCCGATCCGTTGCACCGCCTCGAACCGCCCGGATGCGCTCACGCGGCAAGCACTTCGGCCTTGGCCTTCTCGTACTCGGCGTCGCTGATGTCGCCGTGGTCGTGCAGGCCGGCGAGCCGCGCCAGTTCGTCTGCCTTGTTCCTCCCGGCCGGCGGGCCCTCGGTGGCCGCCTCCCGCACATACGCGCGCAGGGCCTGGTCCCGGGCCCGCGCCTGCCGCAGAGTCCGCTCGCCCATGCTCCGGCCCCGGGCGATCAGGTAGACAAGGACGCCCAGGTAGGGCAGGGCACAGACGAAGAGTGTCCATCCCGCCTTGCCCCAGCCGCCGAGGGTGTCGTCGCTGAAGACGTCGGCGATGACCCTGAACAGGAGCATGAACCACGCCATCCACAGGAAGAACCACATCATCGTGAGGAACGCGTTCAGCAGGGGGTAGTCGGACATGGTGCCCTCCGGTTCCCGGTCCGCCGTTCGACGGCCACAGCGGCGTGTTGTTGACGGCACCACGGTCCACCGGCACGGAGCGCTGCGGATCACCCGCTACGGGTGGCCTCACGGACGACCCGGTCACCGCATCCTCACAACAAGGACCCGCACCACCCGCGCACCACGCGGTCGACGTGTGACCAGGAGGAACAGCCATGGCGACGGATCTCGTTCCGGCGACTGCGAACCTCGCGGACGCCCTGGCGGCCGTTGAAGCCGCCTACGACCGGCTGAACGCCACCGACGAGCGATCGCTCGAGCGGCTGCACCAGTGCGCCGAGGGACTGGCCAGGGCGACGGAAGCCACCGCCCGGCACGACCACCGTCCCGGGGCCATCCGGCTGGACGAGCCGTGGAACCTCCCCGCGCGACTGCGACACCGCTACCTCGCGGCGGATCACGGCGCACACTGGGTCATGCGGCACTGCCGTTGACGAACACTCACCCTCACCCCCGCATCACCTGTCGGAGTGATGCCGCAAGCGCGTCGAGCACCACGAAGCCCTCAGCTCCCTCGCGTGACAGAGCGCGCGCGAACGCCCCAGGCCTCTTACGGTGAGCACGTGGAGGCAGAGACGTGGCACACGCGTGGTCCCGTCGCCACGTCCCGCTACAGGCGCCTGGTCGTGTTCCGGGGCCCGGCCCTGGCCGCGGTGACGATGGCGGGAGCAGTCGCGCTCGGCCTGGGACTGCCGCACTGGGAGGACTCCCTTCCGAAGGTCGGGTTGACCTACGACCCGACGACGGCCTCTACGACCCTCGCGGCCATTGCGGGCGGGATGATCACCCTGTCCGGGTTCGTCATCACCGCAGTCACCTTGGTGATCCAGACCGTGCAGAACATGTCTCCGCGCCTCATCGGCGTCATCGATCATTTCCGCCGATCTCTGGCCATCGTAGGACTGGTGACCGGGACCGCGGTCTACGCACTGCTTGTGCTGGCCCAGATCCGGCCCGACGACATTCCGCGGCTGTCGGTGACCGTGGCCGTCGTCCTCGTGGTCATCGACACGGCCGTGCTGTTGCGGAGTCTCACCGGGCTCCGGCACTTCGTGACCGGCGGCGGGCTGGCTCGGGCGGTGGGTGAGCTCATGCCGGCGTCGATCGACGCCGCTCTCCCGCCGAGCGGCACAGCGGCGGCCCCCGGTGCAGAGATGTGGGCGTCCGGTCCGGGGCTTCCGTTGGTCCACACCGGGCGATCCGGAGTCGTCCAGGGCGTCGACGAGCGGCGGCTGGTGCGGATCGCGACGGGCTGGGACGCGCGGGTCGCCCTCGATGTCGTTCCCGGGGACTACGTCTGCGTGGGCTCGGTCCTGGGGTATGTGCACGGTCTGGCGGGGGCGCGTGAACCACATGGCAGCGGGCTGCGCCGCCTGGCGTCCTGCGTACGCGTGGACCAGGTCCGCTCCATCCACCAGGATCCGGCGTACGGCCTACGGCTCCTGGCGGACATCGCGATCCGCGCACTCTCACCGGCCGTCAACGACCCCACGACCGCCGTCCAGGCACTGGACCAGATCGAGGAGACACTGGTGCGGATCGTCACGCGCCCGCTCGGCGTGACCTTGGTTGCGGACGGGAAGGGGACGCCCCGCCTGCGCCGCTCCGCGCCTGCGTGGCCGGGACTGGTAAGCCTGGCCCTGGACGAGATCCTGCACTACGGGGCGACGTCCTTGCAGGTCGTACGACGCCTGAGGGTGGTACTCGACACCGTGGCCGATGCGGCCCCGGACCACCGGCAAGCACCACTGGTCGAACGCATCGCCGTGGTGGACCGGATCGCCCACGCCTTCCGGGATCCTCTGCTTACGTCGGTGGCAAAGGGAGCGGACCGGCAGGGACTCGGCGGTGCCGGACCCGCTCCAGCCGTGCTCTAGTCGAGATCCTTCTGCTGGACCACGCACAACGCCCAGATGACGAAGCCGTACAGAGCGATCAGTGTCAGGGACCAGACGGGGTAGTACGGGATGGACAGGAAGTTGGCGATGATCAGCAGCCCCGCGATGCCCACGCCGACGACCCTCGCCCAGGTGGACGTGTAGAACAGACCGACGCTCACGACCATGGCGATCACCCCGAGCGCCAGCTGGATCCAGCCCCAGCTCGTCAGGTCGAACTTGAAGACGTAGTTGGGGGTGTTGACGAAGACTTCGTCCTCGGCGATCGCCATGATGCCCCGGAAGAGGTCGAGGGTGCCGGCGATGAACAGCATCACAGCGGCGAAGAGCGTCAGCCCTGTGGCGGCCGCCTGAGCGCCGTGCGAGCGGTGGTGGGTCATGGTCGCCATTGCAGGGCCTCCGTTTCTCGTGTGGCTGCGGTCGGCAGCCGCTCCTGTACGAGCCTCCACCCGGGCGGCCTCTGCGTCGTCACCCCGCACGGGTGATCGATGGTCATGAGCGACGGTGGCTCAGGCAGCCCTGGCGGTGATCCGGTCGGCCTGGACGGCCTCGGCGAAGACCTCGTGGTCCCGCTCGTTCTGGTCGGCGTACGCTTCGGCGAACTCCGCCAGGGCCCGGTCGAAGGAGCTGCCCGTGCCGAGGTAGGTGGCGATGGCGACCGGATCGCCGGAGCGAGCGTGTGCGCGGGCCAGCGAGCCGCCGCACAGGCCCGCATAGAGGCGCAGCAGGACAGGCGTCATGGTCTCGGGCTGGGGCGTGCCTTTCCAGTCGCGCAGCTGCCTGACGTAGAAGTCGCGCAGTCGGCCGTCGATGCCAGTGACGCGTTCCCAGCCGAGGAAGATGTCGCTGTTCGCCTGCATCAGCCGCTGTCCGGCGACCACCCGCTTCCCCTGGTTGTCGTACCTGCCGGGTCCGCAGTACGGGGCGAGGACCGATTCCCCGGCCTCCTTGGCCTGCAGCAGCAGCGGATCGCCGTCGTCCCGGCCTTCCAGGAGGGCGATCCAGCAGCGGGTACCGACGCTCCCGACCCCGACCACCTTGCGTGCCATGTCGACCAGGTGGAAGCGTTCCAGAAGGTGGCGGCGTTCGGTGGAGAGGCTGCGGCCGTAGCGTTCGATGAGCGACGTCATGCTCTGTTCGAGTTCCTCGCGCTCGGTGCCCGGCTTCAGGTCACTCACAGAGGTGATCAGGGGCGGGTCAGGGGCGATCCGCCGCACGCCGTCGACCACATGGGTGAGCTTGTCGAAGGCTTGGAGGCTGTCCCGAGTGCGGGCCTTGGCCACGGCACGGGACGTCCGACGACGGACGTTCTTGTCCTCCAGCATCGCGTTCAGCTGGTCGGCGTCGTCCTGGGCGTACCAGATGTCCAGCGTGCGCATGCCGGAAAAGAGTTGCATCCGCTGCCGATAGGCTTTCACGGCCTCCTTGACGACAGCGGCGCGCTGGCCGTCGTCGAAGCCGTTCGCGCGGCCCGCGACGGCGAGGCTGGCCGCCAGCCGTTTGATGTCCCATTCGAAGGGGCCCGGCAGGGTCTCGTCGAAGTCGTTGATGTCGAAAATCAGGTGGCGTTCGGGAGAGGCGAACAGGCCGTAGTTCAGCAGGTGGGCGTCACCGCACAGCTGGACCGTGATGCGTGTGTCCGGCGCCTGGCCGAGATCGGCGGCCATGATCGCAGCGGCACCCCGGAAGAACCGGAAGGGTGACTCCAGCATCCGGCCGTACCGGATGGGCACCAGCTCCGGTACACGCGTGACGGCCTGCTGCTCGAGCACGCCGACCGGATGGGGCCGCCCCTCGGCCGGAACGAATCGTGCGTGACTCGACCGGGGCGCGGTGGAACGGGCCGCTCTGCCCTGAGCGGCTCGCTCGGCTACGGTGAGGTGGCTGCCGGCCTGGTTCGTTGCTGTCATCGCGGCCTCCCCGTTGCCCGTGTGTCCGCCTCCGGCAGGCGGCGCATCTCGTCGACGCGCAGCCCCAGATTCTGGAAACGCAGGAGCAGCCCGTACAGATGGGCCTCGTCCGTCACCGAGCCGAAGAACACGGTCTCCTGAGAACCGATCGCCCTTGTCAGTTCCGGAAACGACTCGTTCAGCGCCACGGAGACTCGACCGTTGACACGGAACTCGTAACGCATGCCGACACCGCCCTCTCTTGAACGCCGGAACCCGCTTCCTCGCATCCTGCCTGCCGCACGTCCGCGCCGGATCACCCGCTTGAGGTGACGTAACGACGTCAACGCGGGCCCAGACCTGGGGTTCGGCCGGAACCCGCCAACCGGTTGATCTCCGTGGCGGATCGAAAGTCGATCACCGCCTCTGAAGGGACCAGCGCCGGCATCGCGGGAAGGCAGTCCGGAGAGTTCGGTAACCGCATGCCTACACCCTCGTGATGATCGGCCGCGTCGTCCACAGCCGCGGGCCCCTGACCACGGCGGCCCCAGGCCCTTGAGGAAGGACCAGCCGAGCAGGAGCACCGGCACGCTCGGGTCAGCCCGGCCAGGTTCGGCCGGGCCCGGCGAGGGCGAGGATCAGACGGGGTGAGGCCGGGACGGCGACGAGCGGTCGGGGGAGGGCGCGCCGGAAGGTCACCGGCCACACCGGCCGGTCCCACCAGAACAGGGGCAGCCCCGGCGCTGGACGGGGGTCCGGGCGGGCGGAGCGTGGGGTAGCACCGGAACGGCCCCACACCGCCGAGTGCGACGGCCCCTTCGACGTCCGGTGGGGGGGGGGGGGGGGGGGGGGGGGGGGGGGGGGGGG
>NZ_JBMNDS010000064.1:0-36997 GCF_052543295.1 Streptomyces sp. SAS_270 | reverse complement strand
GGTGGCGCCGGCGCCACCGGTTCTACCCGATCACCGCGCCGTCGACGGCTGCGTGACCGGGAGCTACCGAGGTCGGCCCAGGTGGTGGGCGGGCTGATCGTTCCGTTCGGCGTCGGCCTGGGTCGGCAGTGGCAGCGTCCAGGCGTAGGCATCCGGGTCGAAGGAGTCCAGGCGTTTGACCAGCCTGGCGGTCGACCACGGCCAGCAGAAGGTGTTGATGCCCGGGAGGCCGAAGTAGTAGCCGGTGCTGTCGGCGTTGTAGACGGTGCCGCGCAACGCCTCGTGCAGGGACTTCTGGTGGGCTGCTTCGATATCCGGCCTGACATCCAGCGCGGACGCCCCGGTGGAGCGCAGGTGGTTGAGGGCGGTGGTGACGTAGCGGAGTTGGGCTTCGAGGACGGTGGGGACGGCGGTGGTGCCGGTGAGCAGATTCGGGCCGATGAGCAGAAAGAGGTTGGGGTATCCGCTGACGCTGGTGCCCAGGTAGGCCCGGCGGTTGTCAGCCCAGGCCTGTGCCAATGTGCCGTCGGTGCCGTGCAGTTGGGGCGCCAGGGGGATGTCGCCGATGTGGAATCCGGTCGCGAGGACGATGATGTCGGCGCGCGTTCGGGTGCCGTCGGCGCCGATGACGTCGGAGCCCTCTACTGCCGTTACGCGGGTGGGATGCAGCTGCACGTTGGGCCGGGTGAGGGTGGAGTAGTAGGTGCTGGAGGTGATCAGGCGGCGGCCACCCAAGCGGTAGCCAGGAGTCAGGGCCCGGCGCAGGGCGCGGTCCCTTACCGAGGCACGCAGATGGAAGCGGGCCAGGGCCTCCAAGGGCCGCAGCAGGTGCGGGTGGCGCAGGGGGACTCCGATGGCTTCCTGGGTCCAGTGGTGCAGGCCGCGCAGTGCGCGGCGTGCTCCGGGGTGGTTTTCGCAGAAGCGGTGGAGACCGGGAGGGAGGGGGTAGTCGGGTTTCGGAAGTACCCACTGCGGTGTGCTCTGGAAGACGGCGACATGGGCGGCCATGGGCTGGATCTCGGGCAGGAACTGGACGGTGGAGGCGCCGGTGCCCACCACTGCCACGCGCTGTCCGGTCAGGTCGACTTCGTGGTTCCAACGCGCGGAGTGGAAGGTGGTGCCGGGGAAGGTGTCGAGTCCGGGAATGTCAGGGTGGCGGGGCTGATGCCAAGGGCCAGTGGCAACGATCACGGCGCGGGCGGTGTAAGCGCCCGAGGTGGTCTGCAGGTTCCAGCGGTGCGCCGCCGGCGCCCAGCGGATGCTCAGCACCTCGGTGCCGTAGCGGATCGCCTTGTCCACGCCGTGCGTTGACGCGGTGGTGTCGAGGTAGTCGAGAATTTCCGACCGCTCGGCGAAACCCCGGCTCCACGCGTGGGGCGCGAAAGAGTATTCGTACAGCATCGACGGTACGTCGCAGCCGCATCCGGGATAGGTGTTGTCGCGCCAAGTCCCGCCGAGGCGACCGGACTTCTCCAGCACAACGACGTCGCTGAAGCCGGCCCGGCGCAGCGCGATCACGGCGGCCACCCCGGAGAGCCCGGCCCCGATGACAACGACTTCCGCTTCGTTTCCTGTGCTGTCGATGCTGTCGTCGGCCACCGGCGCCCCTGCCTGCCTCGTGAGCGACCCGGCGTGTGCCGAGCGGCCCCAACCACCTACTCAGAGCAGCCGATCGTATGGTTGGCCATGACCATCCATGGCAATACAGTCCGTTAGACCCTCATAAGAGTGATCTTGCTTGGTGAGGTGAATATCGGCGGGATTTCCTGTGTTTGGCTGCCGGTCATGACGATGAGGGACGAACCGCCCAGGTCTCGCAGCCCGCACACCGCCATCGACGAGGCGGAGCGGCATCTGCCGTACCCCAGTGGCTGGTTCTGCCTGGCGCGTTCACGAGAACTGGCCCCCGGCAAAGTCCTGACCCGCCGCTTCATGGACGAGGACGTCGTCCTCTACCGCACGCGTGACGGCCGATCCCGCGCGGTGCGGCCCTACTGTCCACACCTGGGCGCTCATCTCGGGGCGGGCGGCACCGTGGAAGGCCAAAACCTGGTGTGTCCCTTCCATCGCTTCACCTTCGCCCCCGACGGCACGTGCGTCGGCACGCCCGACGGCGCGCCGCCGCGTGCTCGCCTGCAGCAACACACCATCAGTGAGCGCAACGGCTTCCTCTTGATCTGGTACGAACCGGACGGTGCCGCCCCCTCCTGGGACGTCCCCGGCACCGCCCAGGCCGGAGTAGTTCCGACGGCAGTCTGGAGCACGGACGTACACGCCTACGCCCAGGAGATCATCGAGAACACCCTCGACTACCGGCATCTGCCCGTCCTGCACAAGGTGGCTGTGGAGGAACTCACCGCGCCGGTGGCCGAAGGACCCCTGCTGCGCATGCGTCTGCGTCTCGGGCCGGACCGGCCTCCCGCTCTCAAGAGGAAGATCCAGGCGGATCACGCGTTCCTCCTGGCGGGGCTGGGATATCTCCGGGTGGAACTTCCGCTGCCCTCGTTCGGACTCGTCAGCTACCTGTGGGCCATGCACACACCAACCGGTCCTCGGCGCACCCGCATGCTGGTGGCGACAGCTTGTGCGGACATCCGCAAGCAGGACGCCGCTGGAGCGTCGCTCCCACGGCGTGGCCTGCACCGGGCCTTCGCCCGCGTGATGCTGCGCACCGCGGTCAGCAAGGTCCATCAGGACCTGGAGATCTGGAACACCAAACGCTACGAGCCACGGCCTCGCCTTGCCGCGAGCGACGAGGCCCTCGGCTTGTTCCGCCACTGGGCCCGACAGTTCTACCCGGCTCCGTGAGGGAGCCAACTGTGCCCCTCAGTGTGAGCCACGAAGTTGCACCACGGGAGAGGGGGCTCGCCATGTTTCGCCGTCGTCCCTCAGTGGTGAACGCTGCGCGTTTCCCTGTCCTACGCTGGCGTGATGGGCGTGGGGATAGAGGTGTTGATCGTGGACTGGCCGCGGGTGGAGGCGGCGGCGCCGGGTGACCGGCAAGAGCTGCTGCTCGATGCCGCGTTCGGTGAGGGGTACGACGACGATCTCTTCGAGCACGGCTGGTCGTGGCCTGCGCAGCCGGGTACGGACTGGTACGGCCGGTATGCGTTGCGCGACACGCTCGGCTCGTACAAGCCGCACTTTTGGGCCGGCCACCGCTGGGAGCATATGCGCGACTTCGTCGAGCCGAAGCTGCGCAAGGTCCTGGACCGGTTCAACGACGCACTATTCTGGCATGGCCTGGAGGACACCACCGGGGTTGGGTCGGGGCTCCCGGAACTTCCGTGTACTTGGGATGCGAACCTGCTGCTGTGGTGTCCGCCCGATCACGTACCGGTGATCGCCGGATGGTGGCGGCAGGCAGCACCTCAACTGGCAGATCTGCGCGCGCCGTTCACCCAGCACGACACGGAGCCCGACGGCTGGGTCACGACCTTCGACTCGTTCGTTCGCTTCCTCGCCGACTGGGGCGAGCTGGTCTTGGAGGCGGAGCGCCGCGGTTGGGGCATCGTCGGCCTGAAGTGCTGACCACGTCTCACGGGCGAGCCGACGCCGCCACCGCGGAGACCGCGGCCACGGTGACGTGCGAGGTGGAGGCATCCCCATCGGGCAGCTGAGCACCATGGGCCACACGGCCTGGACGGCGAACACGGCGAGGCCGCGTGCCGGCACGTGCTCGGGCGCGGCAGCCAACCGCCGGGCTACTCCACGGGGTTCCAGCCGTCGCTTCCGGAGAGGTATTTCTGCGAGGTGTAGTTCGCCGCAGCTGCGCCGCTGATCAGCGGGCGGTCGGTGGTACCGGTACTGGCGCCTGCTCCGGTGTTGTTGTATTCGCTGAACCGGCAGGTCTTCCAGGAGAAGCCGCCCATGTCCTGCCAGGCTCCGGCCTGGCGAATGTGTGCACCGAGTGTCGAGTCGCGGACCAGCACCTGACCGATCGCGTCGGCCGCCCCGCCGGCGTGCCAGCAGCGCCCCAGAGCGACGGTCCGCGCCGCGGCGGAACTCAACAGCGTCGACCTGGTGATGAGGATGCCGTACCGGTTGCTTGAGTTGGTGGCCGCGGCGGTGATGTAGCCGTTGTTGGTGCTGCCTCGGTCCAGCGAGCGGATGGTCGTGGAGTCGATGACCAGGGCACCGTTGCCGTAGATGAAGTCAACGGCGCCTTCGATGTAGCTTTTGTAGACGTACTGGCGGACCTGCGAGCTTCCTGTACCACCCCAGGACAGGAACGTGTCCTGGTAACCGAGCAGGCGTACGTTGCGGTAGACCTGCCGATCGCCGCCCGCATACAGGGCCAGCGCCTGACTGTCGTGCCGGTCATAGGTGTTGGCGATGGTCACACCCTTGACCGTGGTGTTCTTGGCCATGTTGAGCACGGTCGCGCTGCCTGCGGTACCGGCGGTGGATGCGGGGGCGTTTCCGGTGATCACGATGTCGGTCGCAGTCCCGGTCGTACCTTGCAAGGTGATGCCGGGCTTGCCGGAGGGGACGGATACCTGGCCACGGTAGGTGCCCGGCTTGATGTTGATGATCGCCCCGGAGGGGGCTGCCGCGATCGCGGCCTGGATGGTGGTGTAGTTCCCGGAGCCGTCACTCGCCACCGTGATCGTTGTGGCGGCGTTCGCCGGGGTGGTCAGACCGAGGGCGGCGAGCGGTAAGACGGCGGCGAGGGCGCCTGTGATCACGAGGGTCCGGCACTTGCCGAGCGGGTGCATGTGTACCCCTTTCGTCGTTCTTCCGGAAGTGTGCAGGCTCGTCATGGAGATGCTTCGAAGCGAGACGCGCGGCTGTCAGCGCAGGTAGGCGGCCAGCGGCAGGTGCTGCGCCTGGATGCTCTGGAGCACCAGCCCGGCCATCTTGGTGGCCCCGTACTGCGAGAAGTGGGTGTTGTCCGTGACGCCGTCGACGGAGGAGCGAAGGTAGAGCTGTGCGGAGGCGGACGGGCCGAGGGATTCGATGAGCGCCTTGCTCGCGGCGGTCAGGTCGATCACGGGCACCCTCTGCGCGGCAGCGACAGCCCGCATCTCGGCAGGCAGGTTCACGCCGACGCCGTTGACGTGCAGGGCGGTGGTGGTGAGCCGGGTACCGCTGAACAGGCGGCGCACCGGCGGTGTCACCAGGACAGGGATGCCGCCCTTGGCACGGACCTGAGTGACCATGGAGGTGAGGTTGCTCCGGTACGCGGACGCACTGGTCTGCTTGTCGTTGTGGCCGAACTGGATGAAGACCGGGTCGTCGGCCTTGACCTTCGACAACAGTGCCGGGAAGAGCGCCGAGTTGTGCAGGAAGCTACCCGAACTCTCCCCCGAGTCACCGTAGTTGGCGATGGCGGCTCCGGGGCCGACCGCAGGGGTGATCATCTGGCCCCACCCCGTGTACGGAGCGGCCGGCTGGTCGCACACGGTTGAGTCACCGGCCAGATAGGCCGCCAGTGGGCGGGTCGCCGGTTTCACCGAGATCGCGGAAATCTGCGGCGAGGAGCCCCCGAACCGGAGGTCCAGGCCAGAGGTTCCAGTGCCGCCCTGGCCCGTCGGCTGCCCCTCGGGCTGTCGCACGTTGACCGTGAACGAGTACGCCGTGACGGCACCCGCCGCCGTGCTCGTGGCCGGCAGCATCAGGCGTCGGGCCTCCGCCCATGTCTCCGTCTGTCCGGCCTTGGTGCCACCGATGGAGACGGTCACGTCGTAGTTGCCCGGCGAGACCGCGTAGTGACAGGTGATCGGTGAGGTGCCGGAACATCCGGCCGGAAGCGCCTGCGGTGTCGCGGCACCGGCCTGCACCGCACCGGTGCCGATCAGCGTCGAAAGGGTCAGCAAGCCCGCCGCGCCCAGCCGGGTTCCACGCCTGCCACGGCGCGCACATGCCATGTGCATTACAAGCATAGGTCCAGTCCTTGCCCATGGAGATGCGGATGTGGGGTGAGGTCTGCGCCGTTCTCAGGCCTGGGTGAAGCCGTTCATGATGCTGGTGGGCTGCTTGCTGGAGGAGTCCCAGGCGCCCATGTTGTAGCCGGTGAACGGGGACATGCACTCCGGCTCCCAATAGAAGATGCCCTGCCCGCCATTGGCCTTGAGCGCCTGGATGTAGGCGACCAGCGCGCCCTGGGTGGAGGAGGCCCTGTCCACGCGGCCGCCGAACTCGCTCTGCAGGAACGGCTTTCCGTACTGCGCGGAGATCTTCTTCATGTTCCCCACGATCCCGGCCGCGAGACTGGCGCTGCCGTAGGAGGAGAACACCGACATGTCCCACTTGCCGCCGTTGGCGGCGTAGCGACTGAAGAAGGTCGTCATCGAGTCGTACTTCTGCGGCTGTGCCAGGTGGATGCACACCGTCGAGCCCGGCGACACCGCCTTGACCTGCGTGTAGGCCGCGTTCAGCAGGCCGGTCATCTGCGCCGCACTGGAGACGCTGCCGACGGGACGGCAGATCCCGCTGTTGATCTCGTTGCCGATCTGCACCCAGGTGGGCAGCACGTCGTTGTTCTTCATGACCGTCATGGTCTGATTCACGTACGAGCTCATCGCGGAGACCATCTGGCTGTAACCCATGCTCCGCCAGGCCGCAGGCGGGTTCTGCACACCGACGGAGTTCCACGTGTCGCCGAACATGTAATCCAGCATGATCGACATTCCGGCGGCCTTGATCCGCTTGGCGAAGGCGGCGACCTCGTTGATGCCGCAGTGCCCGTTGGCGGGGTCGCCGGAGGGATTGACGAAGGTGCGCAGCCGGATCGCGGTGATCCCGTACCCCTTGAGGATGGTCAGCAGATCCTGTGTCTGGCCGCTCGCGTTCTTCCACGAATAGCCGCGCGCCTCCATCTGAGGCGCCCAACTGATGTCGACGCCCTTGACGAAGCCCGCGGCAGCCTGGGCCGGCGTCTCGAGTTCGCCAAAAGCGGCAGCGGTGGCGATCGCTCCGGCGGTCGCGGTGGTCGCCTTGAGCAGCGTGCGTCGACCGACCTTCCCGGAACCCAATGGAACACCGTTGGCAGGAATCGGGGGCATGGTCGCTCCTTCCATGGCGCCGACCGCACGCCAAAGGTGGCGGTCGGCGCATGTTCGGTCGTTGCGGTCGGCATTGCTGGGGGCAGTTCAGGCCAGGCGCGCTGCGGAGTAGGTCACCACCGAAGTGGCGCCATCAACGACAGCCGCCCCGCTCCCCCTTGATGCGAGCGTTCACATATGAAGCAAGCTGCGACAAGACCAGCATCTGCAACTGCCCTTGCCTCAGAGGCTCCTTGACGGATCAAGGGCTGGGATCGTTCACAAGAACGGTCACGCATCACGCAGTTTCCAGACCACACCTTCGCCTGTCAATCCGTACGGCCGCCCAAAGTCACGAATTTCAACAAGGCCGAACAACAAGCTTCGACAGAATCCTTGACGCCGACTCAGCTGCTTCCTACGCTCCCGTGGGAGCGTTCCCATGCCCGCCCGAGTGAACGATCACCTTCTCCCCCACCTGAAACTTGTTCACTCGGCACCCCCCATGCATCGGAGGCCATCGTGACCGACGCACGTCGCTGCCCCGCCCTCACAGCGCA
Organism: Streptomyces sp. SAS_270; assembly: GCF_052543295.1. NCBI lineage: Bacteria > Bacillati > Actinomycetota > Actinomycetes > Kitasatosporales > Streptomycetaceae > Streptomyces > Streptomyces sp. SAS_270. The sequence continues at coordinate 29,451 of NZ_JBMNDS010000064.1, read as the reverse complement.
ACCGTTGAGACCGAGGAACCGCTCAAAAGGACGCCTCATCTGCGGTATCACCACCGCCACCGCGTCAGCCTTCTCCGCACTCGCCGGACTGCCCCAGACGGCGCAGGCCGCGACCGCGCGGCAGGTGGAACGCCTCGACCGCGCACTGACCAACGTCCACACCGGAAGCGGGAGCCTGGTGTCATGGCGATGGCTCGCCCTCGACCCCTCCGATGTGGTGTTCCACGTCTAACGGAGCAGCACCAAGCTCAACTCCTCACCTGTCGCCACCGCGACGGACTACTTCGACTCCGGCGCCCCGAGCTGCTGAACACGCCGCGGCTGAACGGTGGTCGGCGTGCTAGGCGGCCGGCACCGGCGGCGACCGCTTCGGCACCGACGCGGCAGCGGACGAACGCGCCCGGGACCAGTCAGCCGCTGAACCACATCCTCGAACTGCTCCCACACACGCGGGAAGGGACTGGCATGCGCAGAACCCCGCACCAACCGCTCCTCCGGATCCTTTTGACCACGCTTCTGCTCTCGCTCGGTATGGCCCTCGCGCCGTCGGCCGGCGCCGCCCCCGCCGCTGCCCCCGTACGCATCATGCCGCTGGGCGACTCGATCACCGGCTCGCCCGGATGCTGGCGCGCCCTGCTGTGGAACCGTCTGCAGAACACCGGATACAAGAACATCGATTTCGTCGGAACCCTCAACCAGCAGGGCTGCGCCCAGGCGTTCGACGGCGACAACGAAGGCCACGGCGGTGAGCTCGTCACCAACGTGGCGAACCAGAACCTGCTGCCCGGCAGACTCGCCGCCTCGCATCCCGACATCGTTATCATGCACTTCGGCACCAACGACGTGTGGAGCAGCATCTCCCCCGACACCATCCTCGCCGCGTACACGCAGCTGGTGCAGCAGATGCGAGCCTCGAATCCGGACATGAAGATCCTCGTCGCGCAGCTGATACCGATGAACCCCTCGGGCTGCACCGGCTGCGCCCAGCGCGCAGTCGCCCTGAACGCACGGATCCCCGACTGGGCAAGGACGACCAGTACGAGCCGCTCCCCGGTGACAGTCGTCGATCAGTGGACGGGGTTCGACACCGCGGGCGACACCTACGACGGCGTACACCCCTCCGACTCCGGCAACGAGAAGATCGCCGCCCACTGGTACCCCGCCGTCTCCGCCGCCCTGGACAACAGCGTGCCCAGCGACCCGGGCACCCCGGGCGGCGATCCCGCCTGCACCGCCTCCTTGCGAGTCGTCTCCTCCTGGCAGGGCGGCTACCAGGGCGAGGTGACGGTGACCAACGCGTCCACGTCCCCCGTCAACGGCTGGACCGCGACCGTCATCCCAGCCTCGGGCGCACACCTCACCCAGGTCTGGAACGGCAGCCTCGACACGACAGCCGACGGCAAGGCCACCGTCGCCAACGCGTCCTGGAACGGCACGCTCGCCCCGGGCGCCGGCACCACCTTCGGCTTCACCGCCGCCACACCTGAGGCCGGCGGTACCCCCTCGGCCACCGTCAGCTGCACGGCTCGAGCAGCCATCACCTGAACACATCGTCCCGCCCTAAGGAAGCCCCCATGAAGTCCCCCACCCGCGCCGCGCCACGCGTGGCCGCCGTCATGGCCACCCTCCTGGGCCTGCTCGTCCCCCTGCTCGGTCCCGGTACACCGGCTCACGCCGCGCCCACCGGCTTCCGCATCCAGAACGGCCGGCTGCTGGAGGCCAACGGGAACGACTTCGTGATGCGGGGCGTCAATCACGCCCACACCTGGTACCCGAGCCGGATCAGCTCCATCGCCGACATCAAGGCCAAGCGCGCCAACACCGTGCGTGTCGTCCTCGCCAACGGTGACCGCTGGACCCGCAACAGCGCCGACGACGTCGCGAACGTCGTCTCCCAGTGCAAGCGCAACCGGCTCATCTGCGTCCTCGAAGTCCACGACACCACGGGCTACGGCGACCAGAGCGGAGCGACCACCCTCTCCCGCGCCGCCGACTACTGGATCAGCGTCAAGAGCGCGCTGGCCGGCCAGGAGAGTTACGTCATCGTCAACATCGGCAACGAGCCGATCGGCAACAACAACGCCTCGCGGTGGACCGCCGACACCAAGGCGGCCATCCAGAAGCTGCGGAGCGCCGGCCTCAACCACACCCTCATGGTGGACGCGCCCAACTGGGGCCAGGACTGGTCCTTCACCATGCGCGACAACGCCGCGTCGGTCTTCGCCGCCGACCGGGACCGCAACACCATCTTCTCGGTGCACATGTACGGCGTCTTCGACACGGCCGCGAAGGTCAACGACTATCTGAACCGCTTCGTCGCCGCGAAACTCCCCATCGTGGTCGGAGAGTTCGGCTTCAACCACTCCGACGGCAACCCCGACGAAGACGCCATCATGGCCGCGGCCCAGCGACTCGGCATCGGCTGTCTGGGCTGGTCGTGGAGCGGCAACGGCAGCGATGTGCAGTACCTGGACCTGGTGACCAACTTCGACCCCAACCGGCTCACCAGTTGGGGCCAACGCCTCTTCAACGGTGCGAACGGCATCGCCGCCACCGCCAAGGAAGCCACGGTCTACTCCGGCGCCGTGCGCAGCGCTCCCCCGGCTGCCGCCCAGGCCGACCGCTGATGCCTGGCCACTCGCAATGGCATGTCATGCGCGCATCACCCAGCTATGCCCACCGCCCGGACTCTCGTAGCCGCAGCAAACCCTATGGAGGAACAGGACGATGAACTCCAGCGTCACCGATGTCCCGGTGTATGAGGGCGCCCGATCTCAGGACACCCGATCCCCCAGGACGAGACTTCGACGGACCAGCCGTACTCTCAGGTTGCGGACAGCCGTGGTCACCGCCGTGACCGGCCTCATCACCGCCCTGATTTCGATTCAGCCAGCCTCGGCCCGAACTGCGTCGGCTCAGGACAACCCGTACGAACGGGGCCCCGCTCCCACTGTGAGCAGTGTCGCAGCCCAGCGCGGGACCTTCGCCACCACGGAGTTGACCGTGCCGCCCGGCAACGGCTTCAACGGCGGGAAGATCTACTACCCGACCGACACCACCCAAGGCACCTGGGGCGCGGTAGCGGCCGTACCCGGCTACACCGCCCGATGGTCCGCCGAAGGCGCCTGGATGGGCCCCTGGCTGGCGTCCTTCGGGTTCGTCGTCATCGGTATCGACACCAACAGCCCCACCGACTACGACACCGCCCGCGGCACCCAGTTACTCGCGGCGCTCGACTACCTCACCCACAAGAGCCCGGTGCGTGACCGCGTCGACCCCAACCGGCTGGGCGTGATCGGACACTCCATGGGTGGCGGCGGCGCCATCAGCGCGGCCGAACGGCGACCGTCATTGAAGGCCGCCCTGCCGCTCGCGCCGTTCTCCCCCTCCCAGAACCTGTCCTCGCTCCGCGTACCGACGATGATCATGGGGGCCAAGGACGACGGCACAGTCACTCCGTCCTACCTCAACGGGCTCTACGGCGGCATGCCGGCCGCCACCCCGAGCGCCTACATCGAGCTCACCAGCGGCGGCCACGCCTTCCCCACCTGGGGCAACTCCAACGTGACACGTCGTACGATCCCCTGGCTCAAGATCTTCCTCGACAACGACACCCGGTACACCCAGTTCCTGTGCCCGTCCCTGGTGGACCGCACCGGCCTCTCCCGGGCCCAGACCAAGTGCCCTTACGTGCCCGGCGGTACGACCACTCCCCCGCCGAGCAGCGGGCAGATCGTCGGCGCCGCCTCCGGCCGCTGCCTGGACGTGCCCAACTCGTCCCAGACCAACGGCACCCAGCTCCGGCTGTGGGACTGCACGGACCAGACCGGCCAGAAGTGGGCCCGCACGGACGCCGGGGAACTGCGCGTCTACGGCACCAAGTGCCTGGACGCCGAGGCCTCGGGTACCTCCCCCGGTACACGGGCCATCATCTGGGACTGTCACGGAGGGCAGAACCAGCGCTGGAACGTCAACGCCAACGGCACCATCACCAGCGCCCAGTCGGGCCTGTGCCTGGACGCGAACAACTCCGGCACCGCCAACGGCACTCAGGCGGTCCTGTGGACCTGCAACAGCGGCTCCAACCAGCGATGGACCCTTCGGTAGTGGAGTACTGAAGCCCTCTTCTCGAAGGCGTCGGACCGAAGTGCCGGGGCGGAGACGGGTACAGGAACCGCCACGTGACTCATCTCGTCCGCGGCAAGGCGGCTCATCGCAGAAGCAGACGAGCGGGCTCGGCCAGTCCGGCCGGAACGCCGTGGCTGATCGCCTTGATGACGGCGGCGAGTTCGGTCTTGCCGGGCGGCGGTCAGGGTGGGCGCAACCTCGGTCTTCGGGGACCGGTGATTATCCGGTGGCGTTAGGCCGATCAGGCGCGGTCGTGGAGCGTGACCTGTTGACATGCTCCTCGGGCTGAAGCCCGAGGATTCTGGCCTTCTCGATCGCTGCTGTGCCGCTACGCGGCACGGGGTTGGGTCGGGAATCCGTGGCTTCCTGTTTCTTCACGCTGTGCCGGGATTGCTCCTGGTCTTACCGGCGCTCCGCAGGCCGATACCGCCAGTCCGGCGGCCGTCTTCACGTTGATCGCGGCATTGTGGTCCCGGTCGTGGACCGCGCCGCAGGCGGTACAGGTCCACTCCCGCACGTGCAGGGGTTTGGGCCCGTCCTTGACGCCGCAGGTCGAGCAGGTCTGAGAGGTCGGCTCGAACCGGCCGATCGTGACCAGGGTGCGGCCGTACCGTTCTGCTTTGTACTCCAGCATGCTGATGAACGAGGACCATCCGGCGTCGTGCACGGACTTGGCCAGCTTCGTGCGTGCCAGTCCTGCCACTGACAGGTCTTCCACGGCGATCCCTTGGTTCTCGGAGATCAGCCTGGTGGAGAGCTGGTGGTGGAACTCGCGGCGGGCGTCGGTGACCTTGGCGTGGGCGCGGGCGATCTTCAGGCGGGCCTTGGCGCGGTTCTTGCTCCCCTTCTGCTTGCGGGACAGCTCCCGCTGGGCCTTCTTCAGCTTCTTCTCCGCGCGCCGCAGGAAGCGGGGGGAGTCGATTTTCGTGCCGTCGGACAGGACCGCGAAGTGGGTCAGGCCGAGATCGATGCCGATGGTGCGGTCGGTTTCGGGCATCCGGCCCGCGTCGGCGGCGGGGTCGGTGTCGATGACGAAGGAGGCGAAGTACCGCCCGGCCGCGTCCTTGATGACGGTGACGGAGGAGGGCGTGGTGGGCAGCGTGCGGGACCACTTCACCTGCACCGCGCCGATCTTCGGCAGGTTCAGGCGCCCTTTGTCGGTCACTGACCAGCGGGCGTTGGCCGTGAACCGGATCGACTGCCGCTTGTCCTTGCGAGACTTGAAGCGGGGCGGACCGGTCTTCGGCCCCTTGCGGGTGCCCTTGAGGGAGGCGAAGAAGTTGCGGTACGCGGTCTCGGCGTCCCGCAGGGACTGCTGGAGCACCACCGCAGAGACCTTGCCCAGCCAGGACCGCTCCACCGTCTGCTTCGCCTCGGTAATCAGCCTCTTCGACAGCTCTGCGGCCGTGGGGAACGGCTGCTTGGCCGCTCTGGCCTCCTCACGGGCGCGGACCGCGTCGTTGAACACGACACGGGCGCACCCGAACGCCTTCGCCAACGCCCTCTGCTGGCCGGTGTCCGGGTACAACCTGAAGGCGTACCGGAGCTGCATGACCCTCACGGTACATACTTGGAGAACATCCTCGCCCTCGCCGAACGGGGCCCGGCACTGCTGCACGCCCACAACGGCCATCTCCAGCGGGAGATGAGCACGATGCGGATGGGCGGCAAGCCCGTGCAGTGGTGGGGCGCCGGCGCACTGGTGAGCGCCCGGCTGGGCGAGGAGTACGCGTTCGTGGCCACGGCTTTGGGCACGCTGCGCCATCAAGGGGTGGACGCCCCGGCGCCGGACACCGTCGAGGGGCTCCTGTACGCGCTGCCGGAGGACTGCTGCGTCGTGGACGCCTCCCGGCTGGCGGCCGCCGTCGGTGACCTGCGGCCCGCCTCCCGCGTGTCCCCCTGGTTCGGCTATTCCCCGCTGGATCCGGCCCATCTGGCCACCACCGACGGGCTGGTGTTCGTCAGGGACGTCCCGCAGCGCTAGCGCCTGCCCGCAGCGCTGGGGCCTGCCAGGTCGGCGGGCTGCGCGGTGGGCGGGTGGGGCCCGGCCGCCGGGGAAAGCGGCGACGGCGTGGCCAGCGGCCAGTGTTGCAGCGCCGCGTGCAGCTGCCCGGCGTCAAGGCGGTCGGCGGCCCAGGCGATGTGGCCGTCCGGGCGGATCAGCAGGGTGGTGGTCAAGGGCCCGGCCGGGGCGGCGAGTTGCAGCCAGGGTGTCTCGGCTGTGGGCCGGCCGGGGGTGACCAGGACGAAACGGCCGGTGCGCAGCAGCTCATAGAGTCGCTGTCCGCCTGCGAGGCGCAGGTCGGGTGCCCGGCGGCCGGTGAGGCGGTGGCTGGTGCGGGGGGCGGGGTAGGCGATGCCGATGCCGGAGAGCAGGCGTTCCGCGTGTGCGGTGAGCGAGCTCAGCCGGGACACCAAGGGCATGAGCGTGTCGCGGAGTTGGCGTACGCGGATGCTGCGGGGGGCGCTCAGCACGCCCCGGGTGATGGCTCCGGAGATCCGCAGTGCTTGTTTGCCGACGGGGTGGCGTTCGTGTTCGTAGGAGTCGAGCAGGGGCAGGCCGGCTCGGCCCTGGATGACCGCGGCGAGTTTCCAGCTCAGGTTGGCGGCGTCCTGCAGTCCCGTGTTCATGCCCATGCCTCCGGCGGGCGAGTGGACGTGGGCGGCGTCGCCCGCCAGCAGCACCCGGCCCTGGCGGTAGCGCTCGGCCTGCCGTTCGTCGCTGTGGAAGCGGGAGATCCAGCGCGGGTCGTGCATGCCGTAGTCGGTGCCCAGGACCCGGTGCAGCAGGCCGGACAGTTCCTCGGCCGTGACCGGGGCGTCATCGGGCCGGTCATCGCCCGCGATCCAGCCGATCGCCCGGTACCAGCCGTCGCCGAAGGGCACCAGGGAGGCGAAGCCGTGTTCGTTGGCGTTGGTGGTCACCGCGTCGGCAGGCACATGGGTGAGCTGGACGTCGGCGAGCATCACCGAGCGCACGATCCAGCGGCCGGGAAAAGCAATCCCGGTCAGCTGCCGTACCGCGCTGCGCACTCCGTCGCATCCGACCACGTATGCCGCATGGAAGGTGCCCCTACCGGCCGTCTGCGCCTCGACGCCGTCGGCGTGCTGGTGCAGCGCCACCACTTCGGCGCCGCGCACGATCCGCACCCCGGCGGCGCGCGCCCGGCGCTCCAGCAGCCTTTCGATGTTGTACTGCGGGGTGATCAGCGCGAACGGGAAGCGGGTGCGCAGGCGGTGCAGGTGCAGTTCGAGTTTCCCGAACACCCCGACCACGGGCGCCTTTCTGCCCAGGGCGACGAGTTCGTCGGCGAGGCCGCGTGCGTCCAGGACCTCCAGGGTGCGGGCGTGCACCGCGAAGGCGCGGGTCAGGTTGGCGTCGGCGTGCGCGCGCCGTTCCAGCAGGGTGACCTGCACGCCGGCGGTGGCCAGGTCCCCGGCCAGCAGCAGGCCGGTGGGTCCGGCCCCCACCACCAGGACGTCGGCGGCCTCGGTCATCTGTGTCTGCCCTTCTCTCGCTGCTGTCTGGGATCAACTGGTGTGCAGGCCCGGCCTGTTGGTGCTCTGCGGCCGGGCCCGTTGCGGCCGCGGCGGCCGTGCGGTCATGCGGGGGTGGTGGCTTCGATCATGTGCTGGTAGGAGTTGACGGGCTGTACGTCCTGGACGGTGAGGCCGGCCTGTTCCACCAGGGCGAGCAGGCTGTGCCGGGTGTGTTTCCTGCCGCCGACGGTCAGCAGCATCCGCAGGTCCATTCCGGTGCTGAACTTCTGCCCCGGGCCGTCGTCGACGAGGTTCTCCACGATGATCACCCTGGCGCCGGGGCGGGCGGTCTTCACGACGTTGCCGAGCACGGTGTGGGCGTCCTGGTCGTTCATGCCCAGGATGTTCTTGAAGACGTAGGCGTCGGCGTCGGCCGGGAGCTGGACGCGGCAGTCGCCGGGCACCAGCCGCGCCCGGCCGGCGAGTTCTCCGCCTTCGCGCAGCCGGGCGTCGGCGCCTGCCAGTACGTCGGGGCGGTCGAAGAGGATTCCCTGCACGCCGGGGTGGTGCTCGAGCAGTGAGGCCAGCAGGAAGCCCTGTCCGCCGCCGATGTCGGCGACGGTCCGCACCCCCGCCAGCGGCAGGGCGCCGGCGACGGCGGTGGCGGACTGCCTGCTCGCCTGGGTCATCGCGAGGTCGAACACAGCTGCGGACTGCGGCCAGGCGGTGTGCACGTGGTCGAAGAACTCCCGGCCGTACAGGTCGACGAAGACGTCCTTGCCGGTGCGCACCGACTCATCGAGACGGCCCCACAGCTGCCAGGTCCACGGTTCGGTCATCCACAGCACGAGGTGGCTGAGGCTGTCGGCGGCGTCGCTGCGCAGCATCCGTGAGATGTCCGTGTGGACGAAGCGGCCCTGCGTGTCCTCGGCGAACACCTGGTGGCAGGTGAGCGAGCGCAGCAGTCGCCGCAGCGCGTCCGGGTCGGCGTCGACGGCGGCGGCGAGGTCGCCGGCGGTGGCCGGGGTGTCGCCGAGGGCGTCGGCGAGGCCGAGTTTCACCGCCGCGCGCAGCGAGGCCGCGCAGCTGGTGCTCAGTGCGCGCTCCAGTACCCCCAGTACCTGTGGTTCGGCGGAGGTTTCACTGCTCACGGTCACGAGGGGACTGCCTCTCTGTAGGGGGCGGGTGTGATGCTGCCGGGGAAGTGCGCGTCAAGGACTTGGCGGACGCCGTCGCGCCAGGAGGTGCGGCAGTCGCCGAGGAGGGTTTTGCGGTGGGTGTCGTCGAAGGCGATGACATGGCGGGTGACGTCGCCGGCCTCGAAGCGGGCGGGTACCCCGGTGAGTTGTGCGACGTACGTCATGAGGTCCTGCACGCCGACGACTTCGTCTCCTCCCCAGTTCACGACCGTCGCGGGCACGCCTGCCGCGGCCCACAGCCCTGGCAGGTGGCGGGCGATGTCGTCGGTGTGGATCGGGGAGCAGTAGTGCTGCTGGGTGGGGGGTACGGCGATGGGCTGGCCGGCGAGCATCTGCCGGTAGAGGATGACCGGGAGTCCGCCGTGGCCGTGCGGGCCGTAGGCGACGTTGAGGCGGGCGATGGTGGTGGGCAGGCCGAGTGTGACGGCCAGGGCGCGTACGGCGCCCTCGGTGGCCAGCTTGCCGACCGGGTAGGTGGGCAGCCAGGCCGACGCGGCGGACAGCGGGTCGCTCTCGGTGTGCAGGTGGCCGGGGGTTTGGGGGGTGTAGAGGGCGCTGGTGGAGATGAACGCGAAGGCTTCGGCGTTGCGGCAGTGGGTCATCAGGCGGCCGGTGGCGATGGAGTTCACCGCGATCGCGTCCTCGAAGGTGTTGCTGCCGCGGTCGATGGCGGCGTGCAGCACGTGGGTGAAGTCGTCGGGCAGCGCGTCGAGCGGGCCGTCGGTCATGTCCCAGTGCCAGGTCCGTATGCCCTGCTCCTGAAGGCGTTGCTGTACCTGCGGGTCGGAGAAGCGGCCCAGGCACCACACGTCGTTGTGCCGGGCGAGGGTTTCGGCCGCGGTGCGGGCGACCAGGCCGCTCGCCCCGGTGATGAGGATCTTTTTGCCCGTCGGCATCACAGTCATGTGCCCCCCTCTTTTCAGTTTCCGGACAGGGCGCGGTCGAGTTCCGTGCGCAGGATCGACTGGAAGGCGGCGACGTGTTTGGGCCCCATGAGGGTGTAGTGCTCGCCGGGCACATCGAGGTAGCGGGGCGGACGGCGGGTGAAGTCCTGCCAGCGCCGCAGTTCGTTCTCCAGCCAGTCCTGTTTGCTGCCGCGCAGCGGGATGGCGTAGAAGACGCTCATCGCGGCGACGCTGCCGGTGGGCTGGTAGGTGCGGCCCAGGCCGGTGAGGCTGTCGGCGAGGTCGGCCCAGGCGGTCAACCGCGGCAGGTCCAGGTCGAGTTCGGTGAGCCGGCCGGCGGGGGCGATGTCGATGAGGTGGCTGAGCTGTTGCTGCTTGCTCAGCGGGCGCAGCTGGGCGGGCAGCGTCTTGGCCTGCTGGGGGGTGATGAGGTCGAGGAACATCGCCAGGTTGACGGCGGTCTCCACGAAGTCGAGTTCGTCCATGCGGTACTTGATGTGCGGGGGCAGGTTGAAGCTGCCCAGGAAGTCCACTCGCTCGCCGTCGGCCTCCAGGAGTTTGGCGACCTCGAAGGCCACCGCCGCGCCGAAGGAGTATCCGGCGATCGCGTAGGGGCCGTGCGGCTGCCGGGAGCGGATCGCGTCGGCGTAGGTGCGGGCCATCTCCGCGAAGCTCTCGAAGGGTTTCTCTCCCGGGTTGAAGCCGCGTGCCCGCAGGGCGTAGAAGGGCCGCTCGTGGACGAAGTACTTGGCCAGGTTCACGAAGACGAGGACTTCGCCGACTCCGGGGTGGATGCAGAACAGCGGTGTCTTCTCGCCGCTGCTCTGCAGTTCGACGATGGGGTCGTAGGGGGTGCTTTCGCTGTGTCGGGCCGCTTCGATGCGGGCGGCCAGTTGGCGGATGCTGGGTGAGGTGAGGATGGCGAGGACGGGCAGGTCCACGCCGGGAAAGTGCTGGGAGACAAGGCTCTTGAGGCGCAGGATGTCCAGTGAGGTGCCGCCGAGGTCGAAGAAGCTGGCGGTGGCGCTGATCGTGGACGGCGGTGTCTCGAAGAGGTGGCCGTACAGCTGGGCGAGGGTGTTTTCGGCCGCGCCCTCGGGGGCGTCGTAGCCGCCGAGTTGGCGGTTGATCAGCTCCTGGAGCGCCGTGAGGTGCCCGGCGTAGTCACCGTTCTCCAGGCGGCGTCGCATCAGCGAGCGCTGGATCTTGCCCAGGCTCGTCTTGGGGAAGGCGTCTGGGGTGAGCGGCAGCAGCAGCGCCGGGCGGAAGCCCCAGTGCAGTACGACGCTGTTTCTGACCGCGACGATCAGGCGGTGCAGGGCCGCCTCGTCGCCGGCCGCCTCGGGGGCGGGCGCGAAGGCGATGGCGAGCTGCTCGGTGTCGCTGCCCGGCGGGCGTGTGGGGAACGCGGCGACGTACGACTTCGCGATGCCGTCGAGGGTGTTGAGGAGCGACTCGAGGTCGTGGCTGTAGTAGTTGACGCCGTTGACGATGATGCTGTCCTTGCTGCGCCCGACGAGGGTCAGCCGCCCGCGGGTGAGCCGGCCGAGGTCACCGGTGCGAAACCAGCCGTCCGCCGTGAACGCGGCCTGGGTGGCTTCCTTGTTGTTCGCATACCCGCTGGTGATCATCGGGCCCGTCAGCTGGACCTCGCCGGCCTCGCCGTCGGCAAGGGGGGTGGTGGTGTCCTCGGCGACGATGCGGATGCGTAGCCCGTCGACCGGCCGGCCGACCGCCGCGAACTCCGCCCCCAGGTCGGCGTCCGGGAACTCCCGGTTGTAGATGCTGCCGGCGCAGGTCTCGGTCATCCCGAACGCGGGCCACAGGGCGCCCGGGTGCAGTCCGTGGGGGGCCAGCCGGTCGAGGAAGCCGGTGCCGGTGGCCAGGGGGTTGGCCTCCCCGCCGGAGACGATGTGCCGCAGGCAGGACAGGTCCAGGTCCGGAGGGGACGGCAGCTCGTCGAGGGCCTTGTTGATCAGCCCCAGCAGGAAGTTGGGGGTGAACGTCATCGACACCCGGTGGGCGTCGATGAGTTCGAGGAAGTGCACCGGGTCGGCCAGCACCGCCTCGGGCGACGCGTGCAGTTGCACGGCCCCCACCGACAGCGGCAGCAGGTGCGCCTCCAACAGTGCGGCGACATGGTCGTAGGAGATCCAGTTGAGGGTCACGTCGTGCGCGGTGAGCGCCTGCGTCCGGGCTTTGGCGGCCATGGAGGCCAGCAGGTTGCCGTGGGTGAGGCGGACCGCCTTGGCGGCGCCGGTGGAACCGGAGGTGAGCACCAGCAGCGCGACGTCGTCCGCGCCGGCCGCGGTGACCGCGACGGTGCCCGGCTGCGCGCCGGCCGCGGCCAGGTCCTCGATGGTGGTGATCGCCAGATCCGGCAGGGCGGGAAGTTCCTCGGCGACCTGGCGGTCGGTGACCACGAGCGGCCCGTCGAGCAGGGTGTTGACGTGGTTCAACTGCGCTGCCCAGCGCTGCGGATCGTCGCGCACGGGCACCAGCGGGCAGACGGTGATCTGGCCGAGCAGACACGCCCAGAACGCCGGAAGGAAGTCCTCGGGCCGCTCCAGCAGCAGCGCCACCGCCCGGCCCGGACCGGCCCCCGCCTTGCGCAGGGCGCCGAGCAGACCCAGCGCATCCTCCAGGAGCTGCGGATAGGTGCACAGGCCTGAATCCAGCGGCCGCTGACGGGAGCAGTAGCGCACCCCGTGCCGGGGGAACGCGGCCGCGGCTCTCACCAGCAGGCCGCCCAGGTCGGCGACGGGGTGCTGCTCCCCCAGCCCGATGGCCACCTCTTGTGTCTGCGTCACGGCTGCCCCCACAGGAATCTGAAATCTGCGAATCCGTCGAATTACCGGCAGATGAATTCCCCCGCGACGAATACCGGCAGACGAATACCGGTACGGCAAAAGGTAGACAGCCGTGCCGTGTTGCGGTGGCCGGGTGTTTCCGAAGAGACATCCCGGGTCGACCGAGGTGGCAGCGGGCGGGCGGCATCAAATCCCCGGCCGGCGCGGTGTCTCTTCGGATACACGGCCGGGCACCTCGGAGGCACCGGCCTTGAAACCGTCAACGGCGCGTCCCTAACGTTTGGGGCATACCGAGGCCGCCGCCGAAAAAAAGGGGGCGGGGGCCGCACTGAGCAGAATTTCCCGGAGGATGAAATGCCCATCGTGACCGTGCAGCAGGGCCCGCGCACCATCGAGCTGAAGCGCGAGCTGGTCGCCCGTATCACCGACGCCTTCGTCGACGCCTACAAGATCCCTGCCGAGACGGTGCAGGTGTGGATCCAGGAAGTGCCGACCGACAGCTGGGGCGCCGCGGGCAAGCTCATCGCCGACAGCTGAGCCCAGCGTGCCGCGGGTCCCGGCCGCCGCCGCAGGCGGCCGGGACCGCGTCGTACCACCACCCTTTTCCGTCCTGCCTTTCCCGCCCTCCAAGCCCAAGGGATGCCATGAACTCGACGACGCTGCCCGGCGCCGCGGCCGGCCTCGACACCGGGCGCCTGGCGCACTGGCTGGAGGGGCATCTGCCCGGCCGCGGCCCGCTGGGCACGATCTCGCCGCTGGCCGGCGGGCGTTCCAATCTGACGTACCGCATCGAGTGGAGCGGGCGCACCCTGGTGCTGCGCCGGCCGCCGCTGGGCCATGTCCTTGCCACCGCCCACGACATGGCGCGCGAGTACCGGGTGCTGAGCGCGCTGGGACCCACCGCCGTGCCGGTCCCGCAGACCTACGCACTGTGCCAGGACGCCAAGGTGCTCGGCGCCCCGTTCTACGTCATGGCGCTGGCCGAAGGCACCACCTACCGCAGCGACGCGGAACTCGCGCCGCTGGGCCCCGCCTCGGCACTTGGCACCACTCATGCGCTCGTCGACACCCTGGCCCGCCTGCACGCCGTGGACCCGGCGCGGGTGGGCCTTGGGGACTTCGGCCGCCCGGAGGGCTTCATGGCCCGCCAGGTGCGCCGCTGGCGCCGCCAGTGGGATGCCTCGCGCACCCGCGAGGTGGCGGGCGCCGACCAGCTCAGCGACCGCCTCGTCGCAAGCTGCCCCGACGCGGGCCGCTCCGCTCTCGTGCACGGCGACTACAAGCTCGACAACGTGCTGGTGGACCGGGCCGACCCGGGCCGGATCACCGCCGTGCTCGACTGGGAGATGTCCACCCTCGGCGATCCGCTGGCCGACCTCGGGATGCTCTGCATGTACTGGGACGGCTTCGCCGGCATCGACCGCTCCCCGGTCGCCTCGCCCGGGACGCTGCCGGGCTGGCCGGGCCGCGACGCGCTGGTGGAGCGGTACGCCGCCCACAGCACGGCGGGCCTCGAACGGCTCGACTGGTACATCGCGTTCGCGTTCTACAAACTCGCCGCGATCCTCGAGGGCATCCACTGCCGCACCGTGCAGGGCCTGAGCGTCGGCGAGGAGTCCGCGGACCTGTCCGGAGCCGTCGCCCTGCTCGTGGCCCGCGGCCACGCCGCACTCGACCAGGCCTGACCCACCCCTCCCCACCACCTCCCCCACCGCTTTGACCTGCCGCTTTGCCCTGCCGCCCCGTCCCGCAACGGAGACACCGATGGATTTCGCGTACGACGACCGGACCGAGGAACTGCGCGCGAAGATGCTCGCCTTCCTCCACGAGCATGTGCTGCCCGCCGAACCGGTCTTCCACGCCCAGCACAGCGCGGACCGGCCCTGGAGCCGGCCGCCGGTACTGCAGGACCTCAAGGACGAGGCCCGCCGGCAGGGTCTGTGGAACCTGTTTCTGCCCGATGCCCGCTTCGGGGCGGGCCTGACGAACCTGCAGTACGCGCCGCTCGCGGAGATCACCGGCCGCAGCCCCTTCCTCGCCCCCGAGGCCGTCAACTGCGCGGCCCCCGACACCGGGAACATGGAGGTGCTCACCCTCTTCGGCACCCCCGCACAGCAGGACCGCTGGCTCAAGCCGCTCCTGGAGGGCAGCATCCGCTCGGCGTTTTGCATGACCGAGCCGGACGTCGCCTCCTCCGACGCCGCGAACATCGCCACCCGTATCGAACGCGACGGCGACAGCTACGTCGTCAACGGCCGCAAGTGGTGGTCCTCGGGAGCGATGGCACCCGAGTGCGAACTGCTGATCGTCATGGGCAAGACCGACCCCGACGGGCCGCGCCACCGCCAGCAGTCGATGATCCTGGTGCCCCGGGACACTCCCGGCGTGCGCGTCGAGCGCGGGGTGCACGTCTTCGGCTACACCGACGCGGCGCACGGCGGCCACGGCGAAATCGTCTTCGACAACGTGCGGGTGCCCGCCGAGAACATCATCGCCGGCGAGGGCGAGGGCTTCGCCATCGCCCAGGCCCGCCTGGGACCCGGCCGCATCCACCACTGCATGCGGCTGATCGGCATGGCCGAGCGGGCCTTCGACCTAATGTGCGAGCGGGTCAAGCGGCGCACCGCCTTCGGCCGGCCGCTCGCCGAACAGGGCGTGGTGCGCGAGTGGATCGCCGAATCCCGTGTGCGGATCGAGCAGGCGCGGCTGCTGGTGCTCAAGACCGCCTTCCTGATGGACACCGTCGGCAACAAGGGCGCGCACACCGAGATCCAGGCCATCAAGATCGCGGTGCCGTCGATGGCCGAGTGGGTCATCGACAAGGCCATCCAGGCACACGGCGGCGGCGGCGTCTCCCAGGACTTCCCGCTGGCCGAACTGTGGGCGCACGCCCGCACCCTGCGGCTGGCCGACGGCCCCGACGAGGTGCACCGCGCCTCCCTGGCCCGGCGCGAACTGCGGCGCTACGACACCGTGTAGAGACCCCGGCAGAAAAAAAGGGGGGCCGCTTTCTCCTTCGGGAGGAAGCGGCCCCTTTTTTCTGTTTCCGGGCGCCTGTAAAAGACGCTTCCAGTACCGGTACTTGGAGTACCGGGTACCGCAGTATTCGGTACTTGACGGCCCATGGAATCAGCTCCGGGAGCTCCTAGTGTTTCCTGCATGACGAACAAGGAATTCGAGCGAACCAAACCCACGAGTTCGACGTCATCCGTCCTGGCGCCGAACAATGAACGCATCGTGGTCACCGGAATAGGTGTCGTGCTGCCCAACACCCTTTCCGCCGGCCAGTTCTGGGACAACATCTCCGGCGGCACCTCCCAGGTCGGCCGGCTCACCCGGTTCGACGGGGCCCAGGCGGGCCTTCCCGTCCACGCGGCCGCCGAGATCACCGGCTTCGACCACCGCCCCTTCCTCCCGGAACTGACCGACGCGCACGCCGCCAAGTACTCCCGCGAAATCCTCATCACCATGTCCGCGGTGGCCGAGGCCCGCCGCGACGCCTCCCTCGCCGCCGGCGACCTCGACCCGCGCCGGCTGGGCATCGTGATGTCCTCCTCGCGCGGCCCGTTCTCCTGGTGGCGCGACGTGCTCACCGGCGCCGACCCGGCGGCCTTCGGCGACAAGGGCGCCATGTTCCGCGGCCTGCCCGGCTGCCCCGCCAGCCTCTCCGCCATCTACAACGGCGCCCAGGGCCTGGTCACCACGGTCTCCAACGCCTGCGTCGGCGGCCACCAGGCCATCCAGCTCGCCGCCCGCGAACTGCGCTCCGGCGCCGCGGACGCGATGCTGGTGGGCGGCCACGAGTTCCCCATCGTGCCCGAAGTCGCCGCCTGCTACCGGGCGATGGGCCACGGCGTGCTCTCCTCCGAGCGCGAGGACCCCAGCCGCGCGGTGCGCCCCTACAGCGCCTGCCGCGAAGGCTTCGCGCTCGGCGAGGGCTCGGTCGTGCTGTGCCTGGAGCGCGAGTCGGTCGCCAAGGCCCGCGGCGCGCGCATCTACTCCGAGATACTTTCGGCCGTCTCCCTCAACGAGGCGGCCCACCCCACCACGATGGACCTCACCGGCAAGGTCACCGCCTCGGTCATCGAGGACGCGCTCGCCGACGCCGGCCGCAGCGCCGACGAGGTCGACTACTTCTGCGCCCACGGCACCGCCACCCGCTACAACGACATCGCCGAATCCCGTGCACTGCGCGCCCTGTACCCGCAGCGCACGGTGGGCAAGCTGCCGCCGCTCAGCTCCAACAAGCCGATCTACGGCCACACCTTCGGCCTCGCCGGCATCATCAACGTGGCCGCGACCAGCCTGATGATCCACCACCAGACCATCGCCCCGACCATCAACTTCACCGCACCCGACCCCGAGTGCGACCACGACCACGTCTTCGAGGGCGCCCGCAAGGCCGAACTCGGCCTGGCGGTGTCGATGTCGTTCGCCTTCGGCAGCCAGACCGCGGTGGTCGCGCTGGGAGCGCCGTCATGAGCCGGCCGCTGATCGCCGCCGACGTGGACGAGCTGGTAGGCCGCCTGGTCAGGCCCGGCGACCACGTCCACCTGGCGGGCACCCCCTCGCGGCCCAACGCGCTCACCTACGCACTGTGCCGGGTCTTCGGAGCGGGCGGCCGGCTGACGGTGTCCACGACCGCCGTGCACTCCTCGGCGCACGCCCTGGCCCTGTCCGGCGTCGCGAAGAAGGTCATCGCCGGCTTCGCGGGCGACACCTACCCCTCCCCGCGCCCCAACCCGCTCTACGCACGCCTGGAACAGGGCGAACCGTTCACCTTCGAGGCCTGGTCGCTGCTGAGTTACGTCCAGCGGCTGATCGCCGGCGCGCAGGGCGCCCCGTACGCGGTCACCGGCTCGCTGGCCGGCACCGACCTCGCCGAGGACAAGCCGGGCGTGCTGCACCGGGTGCCCGACCCGGCCGACCCGGGCCGGGAGGTCACCCTGCTCGCACCGCTGCGCCCGGACGTCACCCTGGTCCACGGGGTGGCCGCCGACGAGGACGGCAACATCGCGCTGGTGTCGCCGCTGGGCGAGGGCGCGTGGGCCGCGTACGCCGCCCGGCGCGGGGTGATCGCCTCGGTCGAGCGGATCGTCAGCCGCGAGGAGATGGCACAGATCCCCGACCGGGTCGTCATCCCCGGCCAGCGTGTCCTGGGCCTCACCGCCGCACCGCTGGGCGCCCACCCGCAGTCGCTGCGCACCGGCGGACTGCTGGGCATCCAGGGCTACCTGGACGACTACGCCTTCCTGGAGGAGATCGTCGCCTCCTGCCACGGACCCGAGCGCGGCAGCGACTGGTACCGCGACTGGGTCGCCCAGCCCGGCTCGCACGAGGGATACCTGCGCCGCCTGGGCGCCGAACGGCGGGCCGCGCTCGCCGAGCCCGGCAGCGGCGAGAGCGACACCTACGCGGACGAGAGCGAACTGTGGCAGGAGATCCACCGCTCCGAGTCCGCCGCCGGCCAACAGGCCGCCCGGCAACGGCAGTCGACGACCCCGCCCGAACCCGCCGCCACCCTCGCCCAGCCGGCCCGGCGCCGGCCGGCCAGCCGTCAGGAACGGCTGATCGTCCTGGGCGCACGCGCCGTCGCCGAGCAGGTCCGCACGCACGGCTACGACACGCTGCTCGCCGGCATCGGCACCTCCCACATGGCGGCCTGGCTCGCAGCACAACTGCTGCGCACCGGCGGGCACGACGTCAAGGTGGTGGCGGAGCTGGGCATGTACGGCTTCACCCCGCAGGCGGGCGACGTGTACCTCTTCAGCCTGCTGCACGCGCCGCACAGCGAGATGCTCGCGGGCATCCCGGAGATCCTCGGCGGCATGGTCGCCGCCAACCCCCGCGCCCTGGGTGTCCTCGCCGCCGCCGAGATCGACCAGAGCGGCACCATCAACACCAGCCGGGGCGCCGACGGCAGATGGCTGACCGGCTCCGGCGGCGCCAACGACATCGCCTCCAGCACCGACTGCGTGGTCATCGCCCCCTCCTCACGGCGCCGCTACGTCGACCAGGTCGGCTACCGCACCAGCCCGGGCCACCGGGTGCGCGAAGTGGTCAGCGACTTCGGCCGGTTCACCCGCACGGCCCCCGAAGGCGGCTTCCGGCTCGCCACCTGGCTGCCCGCCGACGACGCCGGCAACGACGGTGTGCAGGACACCGAGCAGCAGGCCGCCGAGGCCGTCGCCACCCGCACCTCCTGGCAGGCGGACGTGGCCGGGGTCATGGCCGAGAAGCCCGTCACCGACGAGGAGCTGACGCTGCTGCGCGCCCTCGACCCGGACGGCCGCTACCGCTGACCCCCCACCCCCTCCGCCCTCCCCACCCCTTTCTTCTTCTGCCTCTCTCATCCACGCAAGGAGCCCCGAGCATGCACGCGCGCACCGAAGGCCGCACCTGGACCGGTTCCGGCCTGAAGTTCACCGGCCTTGGCCACTACTTCCCGCGCCACCGGCGCAGCCACGAGGGCGAGGTCACCGTCGGCGGCCGCACCTACCCGCCCGAGGCGGCCGCCGAGCTGGGCGTGCGCAGCCTGCACGTCGCCGACGAGGAGGAGAGCCTGGAGTTCATGGCGGTGAAGGCCGCCGAGGCCGCGCTGGCCAACGCCGGCCACCAGGCCGGCGACCTCGACCTGGTGGTGCTGGCCAACTGGACCGACCGGCAGTGGATACCGGAGATCGCCCCCGGCGTCGCCGCCCAGCTCGGCGCCCACGGCGCCCTCGCCTTCGACATCTGCGGTGCCTGCACCGGCTTCGTGCACGGGGTGCAGACCGCCGCGTCGATGCTCAGCGCGCACCCCGGCTGGAAGCGGGCGGTGGTGGTGGCCGCCGACCGCTTCACCCGCCGCGCCCGGCCCGGCACCCGGGGCCAGCTGGTCTTCGGCGACGCCGCCGGCGCCGTCGTCCTGGAAAAGGGCGACCGGGACGACCCGAGCGGCCTGCTCGACTCGGTCCTGGACTGCGACGCCTCCGAGGCCGACACGGTCGCCGCACGCCCCCCGGAGGGCTGGCTGCGGCCCAAGCCCGAGCTGATCGACCTGGCGGTGCGCTCCAGCCTGAAGGTCGCCGACAACGTCCTGACCCGCAACGACCTGAAGACCTCCGACATCGACTGGCTGGTGCCGCACCCCGGCAACAACGCGATCCACGCCGGTGTGCGCGACGGCCTCGACCTGGAGCCGGCGAAGTTCCTCACCAACTTCGCCGACCGCGGCAACACCGGCTGCGCCTCCATCCCCATCGCCCTGTCGGAGTTCTCCGAGCGCGGCGTGCTCAAGAGCGGCGACCTGGTGCTGTCCACCGCGGTCGGCTCCGGCTGGTACTACGGCGGGCTCCTCTACCGCCTGTGACCCGGCCCCGCCCCAACCCGGCCCTCGTCCCCCTGCCTTTCCTGTCTCTTCCACCCAAGGACCCGTCATGAGCTTCGAGTTGCCCACCACGCCCCTCACCGAGCCGCTCGCCGTCTGGACCGACTTCGGCGGCGTGCTCACCCCTCCGGTCGACGTCACCTTCACCGAGTTCGCCGACCGGACCGGGGTCCCGCTGTGGTCCCTGAAGGAGTCGATGCGCATCGTCGGCGAGAAGTACGGCACCGACTCCATGGGCGTCATCGACATTCCGCTGCTGGACGAGGCGTCCTGGTCCAGCGAGCTGGAGGACGTCCTGGGGGGCACCTTCGGCATCGTGGCCGACCTGGAGAACTTCGGTGACCGCTGGTTCGCGGGCCGCCCCGCCAACGCCGCATGGGCCGGGCACCTGGAGACCTTCCGCGCCCGGGGCGCGTTCGTGGGCCTGCTGTCCAACCTGCCGCCGTCGTGGGAACGCCACCGCCGCTTCATGATCGACGACTCGCACTTCGACGGCATCGTCTGCTCCTACGCCGTGGGCAGCCGCAAGCCCGAACCGGAGATCTTCGAGATCGCGGCGCAACGCGCCGGCCTCGCCCCGCACCAGTGCGTACTCGTCGACGACCTGGAGAAGAACGTCGCCGGCGCGATCGCGGCCGGCTGGCAGGCCGTGCACTTCCGCGACGCCGACCAGGCCGCCCGCCAGATCACCGGCCTGCTGAACGCCACCGCACCCCTCGCCGCGGGCGCCGGCACGGGCGCCTGAACCCGCCGCCCCGCCCCCTCCCCCACCCGCAACCCGCCCTTCAGGAGCCCGACATGACCGCCCTCACACTGCCCGCCGCCCAGCTGTCCCAGACGCTGACCACCCAGCGCACGCTGGCCCGCCGCCTGGTGCACCGCTCCGCGCTCGCGGAGGTGTTCCTCACCGACTTCCAGTCGCTCGACGAGAAAACCTTCCGGGCCGCCGCCCAGCTCCCGCCGCGCCACTTCTACTACAGCGACCACACCGGCCGCCTGGCGATGCACGACCCGCTCGCGGTGTTCGAGAGCGTGCGCCAGATGCTGCTGTGCGCCATGCACCTGCAGCACGACGCCTCGGCCGACACCAAGTCCATCACCGCGACGGCCTCGCTGGAGATCACCGACCCGCGGCCGCTGCGGACGTCCGGGCCCCTCGACCTGGCCCTGCTGGGCACCGTGGAGCTGGCCAAGGAGTACCAGGGCGCCCTCTCCCGCGTCGTGCACCGGGTGCGGGTCATGGTCGGCGAGCAGCAGGCCGGCGTCATCACCGTCGACACCGCGCAGCGCCCGGGCGAGGTGTACGAGAAGCTGCGGATGAGCCACCGCACCACGATGCCGCCGTCCTCCGACACCCTGCCCACCCGTACCGACGGCGCGGCGCCGCCGCCCTGGCTGGTGGGCCGTGCGCAGGCGGAGAACGTCGTGCTGGAAGATGCCCGCACCGAGCAGGGCGCGCTGGTGGCCCGGCTGCGGGTGCCGGTCGCCCACGCCAGCATGTTCGACCACGCGCAGGACCATGTGCCGGGACCGGTCATGATGGAGGCCGCCCGGCAGGCCTGTCTGCTGCTCGCCGCCGACCGCCAGGGCCTGTCCCCCGCCGCGTTCTTCCTGCAGTACGTCCAGGCCGAGTACCTGCGCTTCGCGGAGCTGGACGCCGACATCACCGTCCTCACCCGCCGGCTGCCGGACCCGGTCGACGGCGGCCAGTGGGCCGAGGTCGCCTTCGTGCAGCAGGGCGAGGACGTCGCCCGGATGCGGGTGAACCTGGGCAGCACCGTGCCGGCGGGAGACGACGACGATGCGCTCTGATGCCGCCCTCTACCTCAGCTCCCCGGCCTACGTCCTGGGCGAGGACACCCACGCTGCCACCGACGCGGTCAGCGACCGCCTGATCGACGCGGAGAACGCCGAACGGTACGCCTACAGCGCGCTGCGCGTCAGCGACCTGGCGCCCGTCGAGCTGGCCGAACGCTCCGCCGCGCAGACCTTGGAGGATGCCGGCGTCCCGGCGGCGGACCTCGACGCGCTGCTGCACGCCTGGACCTACCACCAGGGACACGAATTCTGGTCCCCCGCCCACTACCTCGCCCACCGGCTCGGGGCGCCGGCCGCGGAGCCGACCGGCATCCAGCAGATGTGCAACGGCGGGATGGCCGCGATCGCGCAGGCCGCCCGGCACCTGCTCGCCGAGCCGGCGGCCCACACGGTGCTCGTCACCACGGCCGACTGCTTCCCGGCCCCCGGCTTCGACCGCTGGGGCGGCGACTACGGGGTCTGCTACGGCGACGGCGCGACCTCGGTCCTGCTCACCCGCACCCCGCAGGGCCGCTCGGTGCGGCTGCTGTCCTCGGCGACCGTGGCGGCGCCCGTGATGGAGGGCATGCACCGGGGTGATGCACCCTTCAGCCCGGCTCCGCTCAGCGGCGTCAAGACGCTGCTGCCGAAGGTCACGAAGAAGGAGTTCCTCACCGCCAACCCGCAACTGCCCTTCGGCCCCCTCGCGCACGACGCGGTGACCACCGTGGTCAGCCGGGCGCTGCACCGTGCCGGTGTCGCTCCGGGCGACGGGCGGCTGCGGGCGGCCGCCCTGCCGCGGCTGGCCCGGCACGTGATGACCGACGCCTACGAGCCGGCGTTCGCCGCGGCGTGCGCCGCGCCCATCGTGCCGCTCGGCTCGGACACCGGACACCTGGGTGCGGGCGATGCGGTGGCCAACCTCTGCGACCTGCTGGACCGGGACGACGTACGCCCCGGAGATCTTCTCGTCCTACTCAGTGCCGGCGCCGGGTTCACCTGGTCCGCCGCGATAGTGGAGGTGCCCTCCCGATGACGAACCACACCGCTCCCGCCCCGCTCGCCGCCACCGGCGAGGACCCGCTGGCCCGCTTCCGGGTGGACGGCCGGGTGGCCGTCATCACCGGTGCCTCCAGCGGCCTGGGCGCGCACCTGGCCCGGCTGCTGAGCTCGGCGGGCGCCCGGGTAGTGCTGGCCGCGCGCCGCGAGGCGCCGCTGAAGGAGCTCGCCGCGCAGCTGCCCGGCTCGCTCGCCGTGCCCTGCGACGTGACGCTGGCGGCCGACCGCGAGCGCCTGGTGCGCACGGTGATCGAGGAGTTCGGCGCGATCGACATCCTGGTCAACAACGCGGGCCTGTCGCAGACCGTGCCGGCCGAGCAGCACACGGTGGAGAGTTTCTCCGACATCGTGGCGGTGAACCTGACCGCGGTGTTCGCGCTGAGCACCGCGGTGGGCACCGGGATGCTGGAGCGCGGCCGGGGCACCATCGTCAACATCGCCTCCATCTACGGCATGGTGGCCAGCGGCAGCCTTCCCCAGGCCGCCTACACCGCGAGCAAGGGCGGGGTGGTCAACCTGACCCGGGAGCTGGCCGCCGAGTGGGGGGCACGCGGGGTGCGGGTCAACGCGCTGTGCCCGGGCTGGTTCTGGTCGGAGATGACCGAGTCGATGCTCGGCACCGACAAGGGCCGCTCCTGGGTGGAGCGCCGCACCCCGATGCGCCGGGCCGGCCAACTGGACGAGCTGGACGGGGCGTTGCTCTTCCTCGCCTCGGACGCCAGCTCGTACGTCACCGGCGCGAGCGTGCCGGTGGACGGCGGCTACCTCGCTCTTTGAGCGGGGCGGCCGCCGGCCGGGCGGTTCAGGCGACGGCCGGGGCCCGGCGGGCGGGCTGGGGCCGGATCAGTGCCAGGGTGACGGCCTTGTTGACCGCGTCGATGCGGGAGACCGCGTCGAGCTTGTCGAAGATCTTGCGCAGATGGCGTTTGACGGTGCCCTCGGTGATGCCGAGCCGGGCTCCGATCTGACGGTTGCTCAGTGCGGCGGCGACCAGGGTGAGTACCTCCACCTCCCGTTCGGACAGCCGTCGGCCGGGGGCGGGTTGGGCGCCGGTGTGCTGCGGGGTTTGCGGCATCGAGACGGTGACCACGCGCCGGCCGGAGTCGGCGCGCTCGCGGATCGCCGCCACCAGGGTCTGCCTGCTGACGCTCTTGTGGAGGTAGCCGCGTACTCCCAGGCCGAGCAGCTGCCGTACCAGCAGGGGGTGGTCGTCCATGCTCAGGATGATGATCCGCAGGTTGGGCTGGCGCTGCAGGAGGCGGCGCACGGTGGCGGCCGGGTCGTCGTTGTGCGGCATCTGGACATCGAGCAGGGCGATGTCGGGGCGCAGTTGGGCGGCCTGGCGTACGGCGGAGTCCGCGTCGCCGGCCTGGGCGACGATCTCGAAGTCCGGTTCGGCGCCGAGCAGGTCGCACAGCGCTTCGCGCAGCAGGGTGTGGTCGTCGGCGACCAGGATGCGGGTCTTGTCCTCAGCCATGGCGGACGCTGCTTTCCTCGGTCGGAATCCACAGGGTGATCCTGGCGCCCCGGCCGGGCGCGGAGGTGATGGTGGTGACACCGCCCAGTGCGCGGGCGCGTTCCCTCATGCTGTGCAGGCCGTTGGCGCTGGCGCGGGAGGCGTCGGGGTCGAAGCCGGTGCCGTCGTCGCTGACGGAGGCGTGGATGTCGTGGGTGCCGATGGCGATGTGGGCGCTCACGTTGCGGGCTGCGGCGTGTGCGAACACGTTGCGCAGGGCCTCGCGCACGACGATGAACACCTCGTCGGCCAGGTGGGGTGCGAGGCGGCTGTCGTCGCCGTCGACCTGGAGGCGTACGTGCGGGGTGAGCGGCTGCATGGAGGCGAGGAAGCCGCGCAGTGCCTGCTGCAGTGAGAGCGTCGCGGGGGCCGTGGTGGTGCGGTGGCGCAGGGCGGTGGTGACCTCGCGGGTGATGCCGAGGGTGTCCAGGAGGGCGTCCTTGGCCTGTTCGAGGCGGTCGCGTTCCACCGGGGCCAGTTGGCCGGCGGTGGCTTCGAGCAGTTCCAGCCGTCGCAGTGCCAGGGCGAGTCCGGTGCCGATGCGGTCGTGCACTTCCCGTGCCAGCAGATCGCAGGCGGCCGCGTAGGAAGCGGTGTCGGTGTCGATGTACGTCATGGTGGTGCCCCCGTCTTGTCCGAAGATCCGCAGCGGACCTGGGGCGTCCTCACCGGCCCGCCCCACCGGAGGTGTTCACCGGTTGGCCCGCTCCCCTAGACCATACAGAACGCTCGCTTTGTTTTCTATTCGAATATGGCCCCCGCAAGGTAATGTCAAGGGAAAAACAGGCGGTCATTTTTTGCCAAATCGCGCATCCTTGGCCAGATCAGGCCTTCTCGGACGCGACGGCGCGCTCGATCAGCGGCCAGACCTGGTCGAGTCGGCTGACCACGCCCTGGGCGCCCATCGGGCCGCTGGGCGCCCACGGATGCGCCTCGACGCCCGTCAACAGGTACTCGACCAGGTCCGTTACCGTCTGCGGCACCGTTCCCGGACGCAGTTCACCGGCCTCGTCGGCCTGTTCCAGGAGGTGGCAGACCACCGGGCTCCACGAGGAGCTCCACTGCCCGACCGCTTCCGGCCGCTCCCGTGCGAGCCGGGCCGCGGAGCGCACCACGACATCGTCCTCCAGCAGGCGGGCGAGCCCCCTGGCCACCGCCCCCACGGCCCACAGCACGGGCGGGCGCTCCACCCTCAGGCCGGCCGCCAGCCCCCGGGTGGTGCGCGCCCCCTGCTCCCCCACGGCCTGTGCCAGTTCGGCCTTGTTGGCGAAATGGAAGGTCAGCGCCCCCATGGACACGCCCGCCGCCTTGCAGATGCCGGCGATGGTGGCGCCCCGGTAGCCGTTGCGGTCGATCTCGGCGGCGGCCGCCAGGATGAGCAACTCGCGTGTACGCGCCGCCCTGGACTGTGCCATCTCACCCTCCTTGGTGCACGTGTAACGGAACCCCCCGGGGAGCACCGTAGCCAAGATCGAAACCAAAAACAAAGCGATCGTTCTATTTGCTTGTGGTCGTGTCTCTCCACCACAGGGACGGGAAACGGATCGGACCCGGGCACCCGGGAGCCGCTGCGGACACGGGAGAGGGCGGCCCCGAACGGGACCGCCCCCAGACGTCGTCCCCGTACCTGGCCGGGGCGTGCGGTCAGATCGCGGTGGCCCCGCCGTCGACGGAGTGCGCGGCGCCGGTGACGAAGGAGGACTGGTCGCTGCACAGCCAGGCCGCGGCCCGGGCGACCTCGACCGGTTCGGCCATCCGCTTTTGCACCGTGTGCGAGAGGAAGGCCTCCTCCAGCCCGGGAGTGGCGGCCATGGCCCGCTCCAGCAGCTCGGTGCGAGTGGGGCCCACGACAAGGGCGTTGACCCGGATGCCCTGCTGGCCGTAGTCCGCCGCGGCCGCCTTCGTCAGGCCGATCACCGCGTGCTTGGCCGCCACGTACGCGGCCGATGCCCCGGTGGCCGCGGTGCCGGCGACGCTGGAGGTGTTCACGATCGCCGCGGGCAGCCCGGATGCGAGCATCACCGGGATCTGGTGGCGCATGCAGTTCCACACCCCCCACACGTTGACGTCCATGGTCTGCGTGTAGACGTCCTCCCCTATCTCGTGCAGGCGCCCCTCCGCCGTGCCGTACCCGGCGTTGTTGAAGGCGGTGTCCAGCCGGCCGAAGGCCTCCACGGCGGCGGACACCGCGCGCTCGGCGTCCGCGGACTTGGTCACGTCCCCGGGCACGGCCAGGGCGCGGCCGCCGAGCGCGTTGATCTCCTGCGCCAGCGCGTGCAGGGGCTCGCTGCGCCGGGCCATCAGGACCACGGCGGCCCCCTCGGCGGCGAACAGGCGGGCCGCGGCGGCGCCGATCCCGCTGGACGCTCCCGTGATCATGGCAACCTTGCCGTCCAGCATGTTCACGCCTCCCAGACCCGGCCGGCGGCCGCCTCGGCGTCGATGCGACGCAGCAGTTCCTCGTCGATGGCGTCGAGCGAGTCCACCAGGTGACGCACCCCCGCCGCGCGCATCAGCCGGCGCTGGAAGCCGTGTTCGAAGGTGCCGGGGTGGCCGATGAAGGGGGCACCCAGGGCCCTGGCGGCTTCCGCCACCCTGGCCACGTCGTCGACGAACAGGACCTGCTCGTGCTTGAGGTCGAAGACCTCCGTGGCGATCTCGTGCAGTCCCGGGCGGAAGGAGTCGGTGCACACATAGCCGGGGGCGTCGAAGAGGTCCGCGTGCGGACCGAGGAAGGCGTCGAAGTGCGTCCTGTCCAGCCCCCCGTAGCAGACGGTCTGCAGGCCCAGGCGGCGCAGCCGCCGCAGCAGTTCCACGGCTCCCTCCAGCAGCACGACCGGGTGGCGCTTAAGGTAGCGGGCCCGCTCCTCGAAGTAGGCCGCAAGGGCCTGCTCGGCGGTGAGCTCCCCGCCGGCCGCCTCGGCCAGCCGCCCGGCCGCGACGCCCTGCGGCTGGGAGAAGATCGCGTGTTCCACCTCGGCGGAGTAGGTGCCGCCCCGGCTGGTGATGAAGTGGTGGATGACCGGGCTGAACGTGTCGTTGAGCAGGACGCCGTCGATATTGACCGCGGCGAGCCGTAGCTGCCCAAGGCCTTGCATCATGTTCTCCCCCTCTGGTGCTCTCCCGGCCCGGAGGCTCCGGATCCCGGGTTCACCGGCGCCCGGCCCTCCCCAGGGCCGTTCGCGGTGGCCGCCGGCCCGCCGGGACAAGGCCGGCGCGGTGCCCCAGCACCGGCCCCGGCCTCCCCGCACGCCGCCGAACGCGGCCGAATACTACGTGCCGGCGCCTACACCACGGCGCCGGCGCCCACCCGTTCGGCGCGCACCTCGGTGCGTGCCACCACGGACGGGACGGCGACTCCGGGCAGCAGCAGCCTCCACATCCGCACGACGCGGTCGGAGAGGTCCTCGCGCCCGCTGACCGCGGCCGAGTACAGCTGCATGCCCGTACAGGACTCGACGATGTACTCGGCCAGCTCCCGCGGATCCACACCCGCCTGCAGCTCGCCGCGCTCCGCACCGGCCTTCAGGCAGTCCTCCAGGATCTGCGCCCACTCCTGGTAGGGGCCGGAGGCGTCCTCCATGCCGATGGTGGTCTGCTCGGTCGTCAGCCGTACGCCCGCCCGCAGCATCAGGTCCATCCGCAGCTGGTACGCCCAGACCATGGTCAGGTCCACCACCCGCTGCACCCCCACCGAGTCCGCCAGCGGGACGATCGTCTCGGGCTGGGCGTGCATCACCGCCCGGGCCAGCCCCTCCTTGGACTTGAAGTGGAAGTACAGGGCCCCGGCGGTCGCGCCCGCACGCTCGAGGATGCGGTTGATGCTCGCACCGGCGTAGCCGGACTCCTCGAAAACCGCAGCCGCCGCACGAAGGATCGCCTCGCGGGTCTGTACGGCACGTTGCTGCTTCGGCTGTCCCATCACGCCTCCAAAAAAATCAGAACGCTCACTAGGTTATAGGTGCCCGGGGTCACCGTCCAGGAGGGGTCACAAACTAGCCACAACAGGGCACTTTGGGGCGTTTTACGGCAGGAATCCAGGCCACCTTGAGAGATCCCTGAGGGAATCTTTACCCCGCATTGGCAACTAAAAAAAGAACACTCTTTATGTTTGGTGGCGTCTTCGGTGATCAGCATCTGCCGAACTCACACAAGCTCTAGGGGGATCTTCATGTTCAGCACCGTCCAGCCAGATCAGAGCAAAACCGCGGTCGCCGGATCCGTGGCCCGTCAGTACGTGCACAAGAACGCCGCGTCCGAGGTCTTGCTGACCGGCTGGCGTGCCCTGGGCAACGACACCTACGCCGTCACGGCGCGGTGGCCCAAGGACCACCCCTTCTACCGGCCCCTGCACGGATTCCACGACCCGATGCTGGCCACCGAGTCGATCCGCCAGGCTCTCCTGCTGCTGGGCCACGTCGCCTACGACGTCCCCTTCGGCCACCCCCAGTCCTGGAGCCACTTCCGCTACACCCTCAGCTCCACCGCCCTGCTGGCCACCGACGGCCCCGCCGAGGTCGAACTGCACGTCGTCTGCTCCGACATCAACCGCCGCTCCGGACGCCTGGCCTCGATGGTCACCCGCATCGACATCGTCCGCGGCGGCCTGCACGTGGCAACCGCCGACATAGGCTTCGCCAGCCACCTGCCCGCCATATACCGCCGGCTGCGCGGCCGCTACGCCGATGTCGAACAGGCCATGGCCCGCGTCATACCGCTCGCGCCGCCGATGACGCCCGCCCGGGTCGCACGCGAGGACTTCAAGGACGTCGTCCTCTCCCCCACCGACTCACCCACCCACAGCCAGCTGCGCGTCGACCTCAACCACCCCGCGCTCTTCGACCACCCCGTCGACCACATCCCGGGCATGCTGCTGCTGGAAGCCGCACGCCAGGCCGCCCACACCATGTCCCACCCCCGGCCGATGACCGCCATCGCCATGGACGCCCTGTTCGTCCGCTACGCCGAACTCGACGCCCCCTGCTGGATCCACGTGGACCCGCTGCCCGACGACGACCGGGGCCGCTCCCGCGTCCTGGTCTCGGCCCTGCAGAACGACACCTGCGTCTTCTCCAGCACCACCACCCTCGAACCGGTCCCCGGCTGCTAGCCGGCGCGGGGGGGGGGGGGGGGGGGGGGGGGGGGGGGGGGGGGGGGGGGGGGGGGGGGGGGGGGGGGGGGGGGGGGG
>NZ_JBMNDS010000063.1:0-58260 GCF_052543295.1 Streptomyces sp. SAS_270 | reverse complement strand
CACCGACCTCGACCGGTTCGGCCCCCGTGCCGGCACGGACCCGCGCCCGAGACCGGGAAACCGCCACCCCCGCCAGACACAGCAAGCCCCCCGCGAGCGTGAGCAGCCCCGGCACCTCGTCAAGCACCAGCCAGGACATCAGCACGACCAGCGCGGGCACGGCATACGTCGTGGCACCCATCCGGCTCGCGGTCGTCCGGGCAAGTGCGTACGCCCATGTCGTGAACGCCAGCGCGGTCGGGAAGAAGCCCAGGTAGAGCATGTTGAGCGTCGCGGAGACGGGCGCGTCGGCCGCGTCGTGCACCAACTGCCCCGCGAAGGGCAGACACACCACGGCGCCGACCAGGCAGCCGAACGTCGTGACCTGCAGCGCACTCGCCCGGCCGAGCGCGGGCTTCTGCGCGACGACCCCGGCCGCGTAGCCGACGGCCGCCAGCAGACACAGCACCACACCGAGCACCGACGAGCCGCCCCCGCCGGACATCGACAGCCCCACGGCGACCGCGCCCGCGAACGACACCGCCATGCCCGCCAGCAGCCGCGGCGGCATGGCGTCGCCGAGCAGCCGCGAGCCGAGGAGGGCTATGAGGATCGGGCCGATGTTCACGACCAGCGCGGCGGTACCGGCGTCCACCTGCTGCTCGCCCCAGTTGAGCACCACCATGTAGAAGCCGAACCACAGCAGCCCGGATATCGCGATCCCGCGCCAGGCGGCCCTCGGCGGCCAACCCTCCCTGCGCACCAGGCAGATGGCCCCGAGCGCGACGGCTCCGGCCAGCAGCCGGCCGAGAGCCAGTGCGCCCGGCGAGTACGCGGCTCCCGCGCTGCGGATCGACACGAAGGCGGAGGCCCACAGCACGACGGTGACCGTGGCGGCGCCCGCGGCGAGCAGTTCCGCGCGACGGCCGGGGACGGACGGGGGCGTGTTCATCATGCTCCTGAGGCTAGAGGTGAGGTACGACAATCACTCGCGAATTTCGGACGCCTTGCTGGTCCCGGCGCCCTGCAGGCAGGCGCCCGGGTTGTACGGTGCCTTCTCGGCGGCGCCCCGCCGTACGGCGCCGGCCCGCCCGGCGCCGGGTTCAACGCAGTGCGTCCGCCTCGATCCCCAGCAGCTCGGCCAGCACCCGTTCGCCGTCGTCCGTGACCTTGACGGCCCGCTCCGAGCCGATGCGCACGCACCAGCCCGCGTCCAGGGCATGGCGGCACAGGGCGGCGCCCGCGATGCCCGCGAGGTGCGGCCGGCGCTCGGTCCAGTCGAGGCAGGCCCGCGCCAGCGGCCGGCGGCCGGCCGGTTCGAGACCGATACCGGCGTCCGCGAACCAGCGCACTCCGGCGTCCGTGAGCGCGAACCCGGTGTCCTGACGCAGCAGTCCCCGCCCGGTCAGGGCATCGGTGACCGCGATGCCGAGACGCCCGGCCAGATGGTCGTAGCAGGTGCGGCCGCGGGCCATCGCGGAACCGGCGCCGGCGGCGCGCAGCGTCCGCGGCCGGGCGGCTGCCGGTGCGACCTGGGCGGCGAGCTCCTCCACGAGCTGCGCGACGCGGGAACCGGCCAGGCGCACATAGCGGTGTCTCCCCTGGCGTTCCTCGGTGAGCAGCCCGCCCGCGACGAGCTTGCCGAGGTGCTCGCTCGCGGTCGAGGGGGCGACGCCCGCGGACCGGGCCAGCTCACCGGCGGTCCAGGCCCGCCCGTCGAGCAGCGCGAGCAGGAAGGCGGCACGCGTCTCGTCGGCGATCAGCCCGGCGAGCGCTGCCAGCCCGGGGGCGGTGGGATCCTTCGGCCTCGTCATGCCACCCAGCATGCGACACGAATGGTTCGGTGCTCACCGAACTATCGAAGACACAGCCGAAGGCGCCCGGGCAACGGCCCGGAGTCGCAGCTCACGCCCCCTGCGCGAGCTGCACGTACTGCTGGCTCAGCCCGTCCAGCAGCGCCGTCAGCCCCGTCTCGAAGGCCCGCTCGTCGATCTTCTCCTGCTGGTCGGCGAGGAGGTGGGCCTGCCCGAGGTGCGGGTAGTCGGCGGGGTCGTACGCCGTCTCGTCGTCCACGAAGCCCCCGGCGAACGAGCCCAGCGCGGAGCCCATGATGAAGTACCGCATCAGCGCGCCGATGGAGGTGGCCTGTGCGGGCGGCCAGCCCGCCTCGACCATCGCGCCGAAGACGGCGTCCGCGAGCCGCAGTCCCGCGGGCCTGCGGCCGGGACCGCGGGCGAGGACCGGGACGATGTTCGGGTGGTCGCGCAGGGCGGCCCGGTAAGAGACGGCCCAGTCGTGCAGGGCGGTGCGCCAGGCGCGGCCGTCCTCGAACATCGACAGGTCGACCTGCGCGCTCACCGAGTCCGCGACCGCTTCCAGGATCTGGTCCTTGGTGGCGAAGTGGTTGTAGAGGGACGGCCCGCTGACCCCGAGTTCGGCGGCGAGGCGGCGCGTGGACAGGGCCGTGAGGCCCTCCGTGTCCACCAGCGCCCGTGCCGTGTCCACGATGCGGTCGGTGCTCAGCAGGGGCTTGCGCGGTCGGGCCATGGCGCACATAGTAGGGCTGCACCTAAAAACTAGCAGTGCTAATTTAATGTGTGACTTTCGATGGATTTCCCAACGGCTTCCAAGACACGTTCTCTGTGGGGTGACTCGGCATGAACCTGGAGCTCAGCGAGGAGCAGACCGCCGTACGGCAGCTCGCCCGGGACTTCGTGGACCGGGAGATCGCCCCCCACGTCATCGCCTGGGACCGCGCGGAGGAGGTCGACCGGGGCATTGTGAAGAAGCTCGGCCAGGTCGGGTTCCTCGGGCTGACCGTCGACGAGGAGTACGGCGGTTCGGGCGGCGACCACCTCGCCTACTGCCTGGTGACCGAGGAACTCGGCCGCGGCGACTCCTCGGTGCGCGGGATCGTGTCCGTCTCGCTCGGGCTGGTCGCCAAGACCGTCGCGGCCTGGGGGAGCGAGGAGCAGAAGCGGCGGTGGCTGCCGGGGCTCACCGCGGGCGAACTGGTCGGCTGCTTCGGCCTGACCGAACCGGGCACCGGCTCCGACGCGGGAAACCTGTCCACGCGGGCCGTCCGTGAGGGCGGCGACTACGTCGTCAACGGCACCAAGATGTTCATCACCAACGGCACCTGGGCCGATGTCGTGCTGCTGTTCGCCCGCTCCATGGACGCCCCCGGCCACCACGGCGTCTCCGCCTTCCTCGTGCCGACGGACACCCCGGGCCTGTCCCGCCGCACCATCCACGGCAAGCTCGGCCTGCGCGGCCAGGCCACCGCCGAACTCGTCCTTCAGGACGTGCGCGTCCCCGCCTCGGCCATGCTGGGCCCGGAGGGCAAGGGCTTCTCCGTCGCCATGTCCGCGCTCGCCAAGGGGCGGATGTCGGTGGCGGCGGGCTGCGTCGGCATCGCCCAGGCCGCCCTGGACGCGGCGGTGACGTACGCGACCGAACGCGAGCAGTTCGGGAAGACCATCGCCCACCACCAGCTCGTCCAGGAACTCCTCAGCGACATCGCCGTGGACGTCGACGCGGCACGCCTGCTGACCTGGCGGGTCGCCGATCTGATCGACCGCGGGCTGCCGTTCGCCACCGAGTCCTCCAAGGCCAAGCTCTACGCCTCCGAGGCCGCCGTGCGCGCCGCGAACAACGCCCTCCAGGTGTACGGCGGTTACGGCTACATCGACGAGTACCCGGTCGGCAAGCTGCTGCGCGACGCCCGCGTGATGACTCTCTACGAGGGCACCAGCCAGATCCAGAAGCTGCTCATCGGACGTGCGCTGACGGGGATTTCGGCCTTCTGAGTACGTTCCTGAGTACGCCGACGGATGTGGCCGCCGCCTCGTGCGGCGACGCTGTCCCCATGAGTGAGACACCGGTCAAGCAGCAGTCCACGGCGGCCTTCTACGGCCAGGCCGTGGCCTCCTTCGCCGTCGCCATGGCGGCCACCTCCATCGGCATCTTCCGGCTGCACGCCGACGCCTGGGTGCGCGGCTTCCTCGCCATCGCCGTCCTCTACCTGGTGACCTCGTCCTTCACCCTCGCCAAGGTGATCCGCGACCGGCAGGAGGCCGGGCAGATCGTCAGCCGCGTCGATCAGGCCAGGCTGGAGAAGCTGCTCGCCGAGCACGACCCCTTCGAGAAGATCTGACGGTTTCGCCGCTTTCGTGCGGCCCACGGCGCTGAGCGGGCACTCTAAGCGCTCGCTCACCTTCGGAGGTATGGTGTTCGTCATGCCACTGGAAGGGGCGCGAGCGATGAGTACGGCGGAGGAGACGGCCGGCGGCGAGGCGGCGCCGTGGGCCGAGGTCACCCCGGACGCGGCACGGCGGCTGCTCGTCGCCGCCGTCGAGGCCTTCGCCGAGCGCGGGTACCACGCGACGACGACCCGGGACATCGCGGGCCGTGCGGGCATGAGCCCCGCCGCGCTCTACATCCATTACAAGACCAAGGAAGAGCTGCTTCACCGGATCAGCCGGATCGGCCACGAGAAGGCCGTGGAGATCCTGCGAACGGCCGCCCAGGGCGAGGGCGGCGCGACCGAGCGGCTCGCTGACGCCGTCAGCTCCTTCGTCCGCTGGCACGCCGGCGGGCGCACCACCGCCCGCGTCGTGCAGTACGAACTGGACTCGCTCGGCCCGGACGCCCGCGCCGAGATCCTC
Organism: Streptomyces sp. SAS_270; assembly: GCF_052543295.1. NCBI lineage: Bacteria > Bacillati > Actinomycetota > Actinomycetes > Kitasatosporales > Streptomycetaceae > Streptomyces > Streptomyces sp. SAS_270. Next base: position 53,614 of record NZ_JBMNDS010000063.1, on the reverse strand, counting down.
GCGCTGCGTCGCCAGGCCGACGCCGAGGTGCGCGGGATCATCCAGGACGGCGTGGCGGCGGGCGAGTTCGACGTGCCCGACATCCAGGGCACCACGCTCGCCGTGCTCTCCCTCTGCATCGACGTGGCCCGCTGGTTCAACGTCAACGGCCCCCGGACGCCCGACGAGGTAGGCGCGCTCTACGCCGACCTCGTGCTGCGCATGGTGGGAGTCAAGGGCTGACCCGGTGCGTGCCCCCGCCCGGGGCCCCCACCGGACGCCGTGGCGCGACTCAGAAGTAGAAGCGCGACACCGACTCCGCCACGCACACCGGCTTGTCGCCGCCCTCGCGCTCCACCGTCACCGCGGCCGTCACCTGGACACCGCCGCCCGCCTCGGTGACCTCCTTGAGGACCGCGGTGGCGCGCACCCGGGAGCCCACCGGTACGGGGGCCGGGAAGCGGACCTTGTTCGAGCCGTAGTTGACGCCCATCTTCGCGCCCTCGACCCGCATCACCTGCGGAACCAGTGCGGGCAGCAGCGACAGTGTGAGGTAGCCGTGCGCGATCGTCGTGCCGAACGGGCCCGCGGCCGCCTGCTCCGGGTCCACGTGGATCCACTGGTGGTCGCCGGTGGCGTCCGCGAACAGGTCGATCCGCTTCTGGTCGACCTCCAGCCAGTCGCTGTGGCCCAACTGCTCGCCCACCGCCGCCGTGAGCTCGTCGGCGGATGTGAAGATCCTCGGGTCTGCCATGTTCCTGGCCTCTCGCGTCGCGGTGTCTCCGACTGTATGTCTAAGCAACTGCTTAGCATGGTCGGACGGGAAGCCCATGTCAACGAAACCGCGGTGTGACGCAGTAGGTAGGGTTCGAGGGATGCCCCAGATTCCCGAGAAGATCCACGAACTCACGGTCGGCCAGCTGTCGGCCCGCAGCGGCGCCGCCGTCTCCGCCCTGCACTTCTACGAGTCCAAGGGCCTGATCAGCAGTCGCCGCACCACGGGCAACCAACGCCGCTACTCCCGTGACGCGCTGCGCCGTGTCGCGTTCGTACGGGCCGCGCAGCGCGTCGGCATCCCTCTGGCCACGATCCGCGAGGCGCTCGCCGAACTCCCCGAGGAACGCACCCCGACCCGGGAGGACTGGGCCCGCCTCTCCGAGGTCTGGCGGATCGAACTCGACGAGCGCATCAAGCAGTTGAACCGGTTGCGCGACCACCTCACCGACTGCATCGGGTGCGGCTGTCTCTCCCTGGAGGGCTGTGTGCTCTCCAACCCAGACGACGTCTTCGGTGAGCGGCAGTCCGGCTCCCGCCTCATGGTGGAACGCCGTACCAACGGCCGACCCGACCGGGCCGTGCAGCAGAAGGAGCCCGAGGACTGCCGCTGAGCAGCCCCCGGGCCGGACGCACCCGCGCGGGCGGCGGCGCGCCGTCATGCGTGCTCCCTCACTCGTACTCCGTGCCGCCCTTCCGCGTCAGATACGCCGGGCTGACCGCCTTCGCGATCGCCCGGCCGCCGGTCACCGGGCTGTACCGCTCGGGGGCGGGACGGATGACGACACCTTCGCGCAGGTGCAGCTCGCGCCCGGAGACGGTCTCCCGGCCCGAGGCGATCTCCAGGACACGGCCGATGTCGTACGGGCCCTCGTACAGCCTTGGCACGAGCGGCAGTTCACCCTGCAGCAACTCCGCCGCGTCCAGCCAGCGGACCTCGCCGTCGATCTCCGCCGACACGTCGAAGACGGCGTAACCCAGCGACTCGCGGCGGCCGTCCGCCCCGTACGTCAGATCCTGTACGCCCGCCCCGTACACCTCGCCGAAGATCCCGACCCGGCGCGCGCCGAGCCGCTCGGCGAGCCGGGCCGCGGCCTGCGCGACCCCGTGGCCGTGCACGGCGCGCCAGTACAGGTTGCGCGGATCCTCGCGCAGGGCAAGAGACTTGGCGCCGAAGCCCTTCGACGAGACGTGCACACGGGCCTCGTCCGCGAGGTAGGTCAGCAGGCAGGCGGAGCCGTGCAGCTTCTCGGTCAGGACGACGGGCTCGCCCGGCGTGAAGATGTCCGGATAGCGCTGGATGTTCTCCATGTCGACCCAGGGCAGCAGATCGGGCGCGACCTCGACTTCGCCGTTCATGGTGGGCGGGATCGGCGGCACCCACTTGACGATGCCCAGCGCCTCCGCGAAGTCGGCGTCGTCCTCGGCGGCCCGCGCCAGGTCGACGTCCGCGAGCGCCTTCGGCCGGCACACGATTCCCTGCGACAGCTCGCCGCGCAGCCGTACCGCCCTGACGCGGTCGGACCTACTGCCCGCGAGCCGTCCGGTCAGCCCCAGCTCCTCGACGAGCGGGGCCGGGAGCACGGCCTGCTCCGGAATGTAGACGGCGGTCTCGCCGGTGCGATACGCCCCCTTGGCGACGACGGCCCGGTACAGGCCCACCTGGGCCAGCTCCAGTGCGTCGGCGTTGGGGTGTTCGTGAATGGTCAGCACTTCGGCGGTGACGCGCAGCGTCGACATCGGGACTCCTCGGTTCCTTCCGCGGGGTTGCTCAGCTGGGTTTCATCACCGCCAACTGTCGGGACGGGAAAGGGGTGGAGCGAGAGATTTTGTGCCTGGTAATGTCGCGATCTTCGGTCGGCGGACCCCGCTGGTCCCGCCCGGTCCGGAGTCCTGACAGGACCGACTCGCATGCGTTCCACCGCGCTTGACGCCGCACTCGTGGCCATCGACGCCGCCTTCGACGGCTGCACCAGCCCGGGCGAGACCGGCTGCGGCCGCTGCCACTCGCCCGAGGAGACCGCTTACCTGCGCACTCCGCACGTCGCCGTGCCGATGGACGTGGTGCGGATGTACGTCTACGAAGTCAGCGATCACTTCGACGACCACGCCGCCGCGATGCGTCGACTGCTGCCGCAGGCGGCGCGGGCGATGGCCGACGGCAGCCTGGAGGGGATCGGCTGGGGAGCCCATGGCCTGAGTCGGGTCAACTGGCGCTGCTGGCCCGCCGACCAGGCCGCGGCCGTCGAGACGTTCGTGCACACCTGGTGGCAGGACGTCCTCGCGACGCCCGAGCCGCCGTACCCGGTGGAGGCCGTCTTCGAGACCTGCGCGTCGATCGCCCGGACCGTGACCCCGTTCCTCGACGGGTGGGCCGACGGCCCGGTTGCCGACAGGCACCTCGCCGCCTGCGCCGACGAGTGGCTCTACCATCTGCTCTCCGACCTCTCGCCCTTCGACTGGTGGTACGACGACAGCAAGGACGCGGCCGTCGCGGACCTGCGGGCCTGGCTGTCCCGGCATGCCGCCCCGCGCCTGCGCGCCTGCGGACAGCCGGATCCGGCCATCCGGTCCGAACTGCTCGCTCTCCCTTACGACGAGCGCTGGGCGCATCCGTACTGGGCCACCGCCTCGGCCACCAACTGAGCGTTGGACAGCGCCCGTTGCCCGTCCGGCAGGACCAGTGTGTCCTCCAGGCCGATACGCGTCGCGAGTCCCAGCCGACCGGCCAGCCGCAGCACCGGCCAGGCGCCGCCCTCCTCGCCGTGCAGCAGCACCGGGCGGCCGGGGCCGCTGCCGAGGCCGGCCAGAAGAGCGCGGGCGGACCGCACGGCCGTCGCCGCGTCGGTGTCGGTCACCTCGGCCAGTACGCGCAGCACCCGCGACCGGAGCGGCGACACCGCGAACCGCGCCGCGCCGTCCGTGCCGGACCACAGGCCGGCCTCCACACCGATCCCGCGGTCCAGCAGGGCCGCCGCGACCTCCTCGGCGCCCGGCTCGTGCCAGTTGACCGAGGCGTGGTCGGGCAGCACGGTCCAGGAGCGGACGCGCTCCACCCGGGCCGCGGGGTCAGGATCGGCCCACGCGCCCGTGGTCACACCGATCGGGACCCGCACCTGCGCGCGTATCGCCACCAGGGTGGCCGCGACCGCCTTCGGCGAGAGGGTGTCCTGTCCGCAGGGGGACTTGGGGTGGACATGGACATCCGAGGCCCCGGCCGCGACGGCCTCGGCCGCGGACCGGGCCATCGCCACCGGGGAGAGGGGCACGACGGCACCGTCGACCGCCCCACGCGCTCCGTTCAGACAAACCTGCACCATGCCTCGAATGGTGCCGGCCGCCACTGACAACCCGGCCGATCGCGGACCGCAGGTCACCGACCGCCGTCCGCAGGCCGCCCTCTGCGGGTCAGGGCGCGGCAGGCACCCGCACGGGGGGTGCGGCTTCGTGATGCGCACGCACCCCCGTCGTGCTCATGCCGACATCAGCAACGGCCCGCGCCTGGCGTCCGCCAGGGCCTCGGACGTCAGGACGGGCCGCGGCACGACGATTCCGCAGCGGGTGCACACCGGGCCGGAAGAGGGCTCATGGGCCAGGTCGTACCTCCAGGTGAGGCGCTCGCCGCCGCACACCGGGCAGCCGCCGCCCGGCTCGCGCTCCAGTGCGGCGATCAGCCGGCGCAGTACCTCGGCCAGTGGTTCACGGGGGTGGATCCTCGGGTCGTCGCACCAGGCGACACCGAACCCGCCCCAGGTCAGCCGGTGCCAGTCGTCGACCGTGCCCGGCCTGCGCAGCCCGTCGTGCTTCTCCTTCTTGCGACGCTGCGCGAACTCGACCTCATAGGCGAGCCAGACGGAGCGGGCCTCCTCCAACTCCTCCAGTGCGGCCACGAGCCGCGCCGGATCGGGGGAGCGGTCCTCGGGGCCGAACCCGACCCGGGAGCACAGGTGGTCCCAGGTGGCCCGATGCCCGTAAGGGGCAAACCTCTCAAGGCACTTGCGCAGTGAGTACCGCCGCAGCGCCAGATCGCACCTCGGATCTCGCACCTGTCTCGCCAGACTCCGGAAACCGGCCATCGCCCTGCACCTCCGTCACACCTGCACCTGTACTTCGGTTACCTCGGCGTCGTCGAACGGACGTCGCCGAATAGACGTATCGACAAGCGATTCGGCTCCATCCGATTTCCGATGACCTCCATCAGCGGGCCGCGAGGACACCTCGGACGGCTGCCGTTTCTCGCGTGTCTGCCGTGACGACTCCAAAAAGTGACGCATGTTCATCTTCTATCTCGGGGCTACCGGCGGTAACGTCCCGCCCACCCCCGTAGGGAGGAAGTTGCCATGCCACGGCGCACCCCACGTACCACCCTGGACAGACTGAGAACTCCCCACAGATTCCCCGGGTTCCTCAAGGCCGCATCCGTATGCGCCCTCATTGCCGGTCTCTTGTCTCCGCTTTCCCAGGCATCTGCCGCGAACACGGCCGCGACCGCCGCGAACGACTACTGCGGCGGCCAGTGCTCCGACATCCTCCCGCCCGGCGAGAACGGCAACGCCACCCTCGCCCAGATCCTCCTCAACCAGGCGTTCGGCACCCAGCCCGATCACGCCGAGGACCAGCTCGCGCCGTACGGCAACCTGCCCTCGGGCTATGCCTCGCTCACCGACGCGAAGATCAACAACTTCTTCAACGACGCCTCCTTCGGGGTCGCGTCCGACCAGGTCGCCTCGACCACGAAGCCCGGCGGCCGCAGTGACGTGACGATCGTCCGCGACAAGAAGACGGGCGTCCCGCACATCACGGGCACCACCCGCTACGGCACGGAATACGGCGCCGGGTACGCGGCCGCTCAGGACCGGCTGTGGCTGATGGACGTCTTCCGGCACGTCGGACGCGGCCAGCTGACGTCCTTCGCGGGCGGTGCGCCCTCCAACCAGGGCCTGGAGCAGGAGTTCTGGCGCAACGCGCCCTACACCGAGGCCGATCTGCAGGCCCAGATCGACCGGGCCATCGCCGACAACGGCGCGCGCGGCCAACAGGCCCTCGCCGACGCCAACGCCTACCTCGACGGCATCAACTCCTACATCGACGCCTCCGACAGCGGGCGGTACTTCCCCGGCGAGTACGTCCTGACCGGCTGGAAGGACTCCATCACCAACGCCGGCACCATCAACCACTTCAAGCTCACCGACCTGGTCGCGCTGGCCTCGGTGATCGGCTCGCTGTTCGGATCCGGCGGCGGCGGCGAGGTCAACAACGCCCTCTCGCTGATCGCCGCGCAGTCCAAGTACGGCGTCGCCGAGGGCACCAAGGTCTGGGAGTCCTTCCGCGAGCGCAACGACGCCGAGGCGGCCCTCACCGTCCACAACGGCGAGAGCTTCCCCTACGCGACCAAGCCCGACGACCCGCAGGGCGAGGCGCTGCCCGACGCCGGCTCGGTCACCCAGGAGCCGCTGGTCTACGACCGCACCGGCAGCGCGGCCACGGCAAGCGCCACCGGCGCGTCCACCGCGGCGGCCAGGACGTCGCTCACTTCCGCCAAGCGCGGTATGTCCAACGCCCTTGTGGTGAGCGGCAAACACACCGCGAGCGGGCACCCGATCGCCGTCTTCGGCCCCCAGACCGGCTACTTCGCTCCACAGCTGCTCATGCTGCAGGAGATCCAGGGCCCCGGCCTCAGCGCACGCGGTGCCTCCTTCGCGGGCCTGAGCATGTACGTCGAACTCGGCCGCGGCCAGGACTACTCGTGGAGCGCCACGACCTCCGGCCAGGACATCATCGACACCTACGCCGTCGAACTGTGCCAGGACGACTACCACTACCTGTACCACGGCACCTGCACGGCCATGGACAAGGTCGAGCAGACCAACTCGTGGAAGCCGACGACCGCCGACGGCACCGCCGCGGGTTCGTACCGCATGCAGGTCTACCGGACCAAGTACGGCCCCGTGGAGTACCGCGCCACGGTCGGTGGCAAGAAGGTCGCCTACACCACCCTGCGCTCCTCCTTCATGCACGAGGCCGACTCGATCATCGGCTTCCAGATGCTCAACGACCCGGACTACGTGAAGAGCCCGGCGACGTTCCAGAGCGCGGTGCAGAACATCAACTACACCTTCAACTGGTTCTACGCCGACTCCGCGCACACCGCGTACTACAACAGCGGCAACAACCCGGTGCGCGCGAGCGGCGTCGACGCCGAGTTCCCGGTCTGGGCGAGGGCGGCGTACGACTGGAAGGGCTGGAACCCGGCGACGAACACCGCCACGTACACCGCGCCCTCCGCCCACCCCAACTCCGTCGACCAGGACTACTACATCTCCTGGAACAACAAGCAGGCCAAGGACTACACGACCGCGTCCTGGGGTGACGGCTCGGTCCACCGCGGCAACCTCCTGGAGGACCGGGTCAAGAAGCTCGTCACCGCGGGCGGTGTCACCCGCACCGCTCTGGTGAAGGCGATGGCCGACGCGGCCCTGGCCGACCTGCGGGCCGAGGACGTGCTGCCAGACCTGCTGAAGGTCGTCAACAGCTCGACGGTCACCGACTCCACGGCCGCGGCGGCGGTCAGCAAGCTGTCCGCCTGGATCTCGGCCGGCGCCAAGCGCACGGAGACGTCGGCGGGTTCGCACGCCTACGCCAACGCCGACGCGATCCGCATCCTGGACGCCTGGTGGCCGCTGCTGGTGAAGGCCGAGTTCGAACCGGGCCTCGGCAGCGACCTGTACGCCGCCTTCGGCAACAACATCCCCATCGACGAGTCGCCGTCGGCCGCGCACGGCCCGACCGGCGCGCACGCCGGAAGCTCCTTCCAGTACGGCTGGTGGAGCTACGTCGACAAGGACATCCGGACCGTGCTGGGCGAGTCGGTGCAGGGCGGCCTGGCGCACACGTACTGCGGCGGCGGCAGCCTCAGCGCCTGCCGTGACCTCCTGATCAGCACCCTGAAGGACGCCTCCGGCAAGTCGGCGTCCGCCGTCTACCCGGGCGACGACCAGTGCTCGGCGGGCGACCAGTGGTGCGCCGACTCGATCGTTCAGCGCACGCTCGGCGGCATCAAGCACGGCAAGATCACCTGGCAGAACCGTCCGACCTACCAGCAGGTGGTGGAGTACACCTCGCACCGGTGACACCGAGTGGCGGCGGGTCAGACGATTCGGCCCGCCGCCAGCACCACCTGGGCCAGTTCCTGGTGGCAGATGTCGCTGTGGGCCCCGGCCGGGGGCCCGCCCCGGTTGACCACCGCGGCCGCGTCGATGTTCACGCAGCCCGCCGCGGGCAGCTTCGCCCGCAGTGCGTCGGCCAGCTTGAGGGAACGCGTGCCGTCCACCGCCTGCACCCCGTCGTGGCCCATCGCACCCCATTTGGCGCCCAGCAGACGGCCCAGGTCGAAGCCAGCGAGTGACGCGTCGTCCCCCGACATCCGTGAGGCGAGCGGGTAGATGGTGCCGAGCGACGAGTCGAAGTGGGAGTAGCAGCACACCAGGGGCCCGTCGATGCGCTTGTGCTGGCCGTGCAGGACCCCGCTCGCCCGGGCGTCGTGCGGCAGCCGTGCCGCGAACGCGTAGTGCGAGAAGGCCCCTTGGAGCAGCGTCACGGACTTCACCGTGCGCACCCCGTCGGGCAGCCCGCGCAGCGCGAACGAGACCAACCGGGCGCCGAAGCTGTGCCCGACCAGGTGCACCCGCACCCCGGGCGCGGCCGCGGCGAGCTGGCCGACCACTCGCCCGAGCCCGCGCTCGCCGACGGTTCCGGCGCGCCGCTTCATCGCGAAGTACGTGGCCTGGCGCAGCAGTTCATGGGCGCCGTCCCATGGGTTGGGCAGTGCGAAGCCCTCCCCTCCTGGCGCCTCCAGCTGCGCCAGCGCCTGTGCGAACTCCTCACAGGCCGCCGCGGGATGCGAGAACATCTCCGGCTCGCTCTCCGGCGCCCCGTTCGCCAGCGTGTCCGCGGTGAACAGCGCCTGCGGCCCCGGCGGGACGACGTCCACCAGCATGCGCACCAGCCGCCCGAACTCCTCCAACTCCGCTTGTTCGCCAGGCTGTTGGTCCAGCAGTCGAGTGAGCTGGTCGATCACGGTGGCCCGGCCGGGGAACGTCTCCAGCAGCGCGTGCCGCGTGTCCTTGTCCAGCACCGGACGCGGCGGCAACTCGGCGGCCACCGACCGCGGGAAGTCCGGGATCGGCTCGTCCGAGAACCGCATGGACGGCCATACGACCCCCACGTAGCCGATCCGGGCCGTCGGTGCGAGGCCGGGGATCGGCGCGAAGTAGCGGCTGTAGAGGCGGGTCGCGCCCGAGCGGTCGTTGTTCCAGCCGTGCGCGAAGACGATCAGGTCCTGGACGCCGCGCTGCGGGATCTCGGCGAGCAGTCGATCGCGCTCGTGCCCGTCGGCATCGCCGTCCGCGTCGAAGGTCAGTTCCCAGTAGGGAGTCACACTCATTGCCGACTGTGCCATGACAGTCCCCCTCGTCCCCCGTAGTGGTGCGATGTGGGCGCATCGTCCTGCTACCGGGCGGGGTTGGCCATACGTCACGACTCACTTGTAGATGAGGTATTCCTTTCGAATCCTCCGGAACGCGGCCAGTTCCTCCTGCCAGCCCGCCACCACCTCGTCGGTGCTCGCGCCGGCGTCGATCATCGTGCGCACCCGGGTGGAACCTGTCAGCTTGTCGATCCAGTTGTCGGACCGCCAAGCGAAGCCGCTCCACACCTTCCTGGCGCTCACGAGAAGCGCGATCCCGGTGCGCACGGGGTCGTACGCGGCCCTGTCGTGCACATGGATCTGCACGCCGCCGATCGTCTTCCCCTGGAACTTCGAGAAGGTCGGCGCGAAGTACGCCTCCCTGAAGTGCACGCCGGGCAGGCCGAGTTCGTTCGCCGCGGCCGCCCACTTCCCGTCGATGCCCTCCGCACCGAGCAGCTCGAAGGGGCGGGTCGTGCCGCGCCCCTCCGAGAGGTTGGTCCCCTCGAACATGCAGGTCCCCGCGTACACGAGGGCGGTGTCGGCGGTCGGCATGTTCGGGCTCGGCGGGACCCAGGGCAGGCCCGAGGCGTCGTGGAACTCCGACCGCTTCCAGCCCGTCATGAGTACGGTGCTCAGCGCAACGGGCGCGGCGAGGAACTCCCCGTTGAACAACCGCGCGAGCTCCGCGACCGTCATCCCGTGCGCCTGCGCGATGGGCTGCCGTCCGACGAACGTCGCGAACTCCTTGTGCAGGACGGGCCCTTGGGCCGCGCGCCCGGTCATCGGGTTCGGCCGGTCGAGCACCACGAAGCGCTTGCCCGCGAGCTGGGCTGCCTCCATGCAGTCGTACAGGGTCCAGATGTAGGTGTAGAAGCGGGCGCCCACGTCCTGGATGTCGAACACGATCGTGTCCACGCCCGACGCCGTGAAGATGTCGGCGAGCGGCTGCCCGCTCTTCAGGTACGTGTCGTAGACGGGCAGTCCGGTCGCCGGGTCGTCGTAACGGCCCTCCGAGCCGCCTGCCTGCGCGGTGCCGCGGAAGCCGTGCTCGGGGCCGAAGACGGCGACCAGGTTCACGCGCTCGTCGGCGTGCATGACGTCGACGATGTGGCGGACGTCGCGGGTGACGCCGGTCGGATTGGTGACGACGCCGACGCGCCGGCCGTCGAGGAGCGCGTAGCCCTCCGCGGCCAGGCGCTCGAAACCGGTGCGGAGCCCGCGGCCGCGCTCGGCCGCGGCGGCTGACGACGGCGCCGGCGCCGCGACCGCGACGGCCGCCGTGGTCGCGGCGAGCAGGCCTCGTCTGGACAGGCTCCTGCGTCCGGACAGGTTCATACGGTGACCTCCGTGTTCCCTGCGGCTGTCATGACCACGCACGCTAGCGCGCGCGGCGGCCGCGGAGAACGAACGTGACCGAAGCGCCCCTTCCGTCGGTACATACCGACTGGTTAGTCTGGCATCGCAGCAGTGCTGATCGACTGGTGTCGATATCGCGTCGAAGGAGACCGATGGTGGAAGCCGTGCAGGATGCGGGAGTGGTCGTCACCGGAGCGGGAGGCGGCATCGGTGCCGCGCTGGCCCGCCGCTTCGCCGCCGAAGGGGCCAGAGTCGTCGTCAACGACCTGGACGCCGCCAAGGCCGCGGCCGTGGCCGAGGAGATCGGCGGCATCGCCGTTCCGGGCGACGCGTCCGCGATCGTGACCGAGGCCCTCGACGCCCTCGGCGGCACCATCGACGTCTACTGCGCCAACGCGGGCCTCGGCTCCGCCGGCACCGAGGCCGCCGACGAGCGGGTCTGGGAGCTCGCCTGGGACGTCAACGTCATGGCACACGTCCGCGCGGCCCACTCGCTGCTCCCCGGCTGGCTGGAGCGCGGCAGCGGCCGTTTCGTCTCCACCGTCTCGGCGGCCGGACTGCTCACCATGATCGGCGCCGCGCCCTACAGCGTCACCAAGCACGGCGCGTACGCCTTCGCCGAGTGGCTGTCGCTGACGTACCGCCACCGGGGCCTGAAGGTGCACGCGATCTGTCCGCAGGGCGTGCGCACCGACATGCTCGACGCCACCGGCAGCGCGGGCGACATCGTCCTGCGGCCGACCGCGATCGAGCCCGACGACGTCGCGGACGCCCTCTTCAAGGGGATCGAGGAGGACCGCTTCCTGATCCTGCCGCACCCGGAGGCCGCCGGGTACTACCAGGCGCGGGCCGCGGACCCCGACCGCTGGCTGACGAACATGAACCACATCCAGCAGAAGTGGGAGGCCGGCCGGTGACCGCCCCGACCTACGCCGACAAGCCCTGGCTGGCCCTGCTCAACGACGCCCAGCGTGGCCCCGTGAGCCCCGCCGACTCCCTGGTGCACGCCCTTCGCGCGGCCGTCGCCGACACCCCGGACCGCGCCGCGCTCGCCTACTTCGACGCCCGGCTGAGCTACCGCGAGCTGGACGAACTGAGCGATTCCGTAGCCGGGCACCTCACCGCCCGCGGCCTGGAGCGCGGCGACCGGGTCGCGATCCTGCTGCAGAACTCCCCGCACTTCGTGCTCGCGCTGCTCGGCGCCTGGAAGGCGGGCGCCACCGTCGTTCCGGTCAACCCGATGTACAAGTCGGGCGAGGTCGGGCACGTGCTCCGGGACGCGGAGGTGAGCGCCCTGGTGTGCTCGGACCGCGCGTGGGAGTCGTATCTGCGCGAGGCGGCCACCGGCTCGCCGGTGCGCATCGCCCTCACCGCCTGTGAGCTGGACTTCCAGACCCGCGGCGACGCACGCGTGCTCGGCTTCGAGCGGCTGCCGCAGGCCGAGGACGCCGACGACCTGGTGACCGTCGCCCGGCAGGGCCACAAGGCCCCCGAGGGCCGCGACGCCGACCCGTCCGACATCGCGCTGATCAGCTACACCTCGGGCACCAGCGGCACCCCCAAGGGGGCCACCAACACGCACGGCAACATCATGTACAACGCCGAGCGGCAGCGGACCGGGCTGGCGCTGCCCGAGGCACCGGTCTACTTCGCGATGGCACCCCTCTTCCACATCACCGGCATGGTCTGTCAGCTCGGCGCCTGCCTCGACAGCGCGGGAACGCTCGTCCTGGCGTACCGCTTCGAGGCGGGCGTCGTCCTCGACGCCTTCGCCGAGCACCGGCCGCAGTACACCGTCGGCCCGTCCACCGCCTTCATGGCGCTGGCCGCCCACCCGGACGTCACCCCGGACCACTTCTCGTCCTTCGTGAACATCTCCTCCGGCGGTGCACCGCTGCCGCCCGCCCTGGTGGAGAAGTTCCGCGCCGGCTTCGGGCCCTACATCCGCAACGGCTACGGCCTGACTGAGTGCACCGCGCCCTGCGCCTCCGTGCCGCCCGGCCGGGAGGCCCCCGTCGATCCGGGCTCGGGCACCCTCGCCGTCGGTGTGCCCGGCCCCGACACCGTCGTCCGCATCGTCGACGAGCAGGGCGCCGAGGTGCCGTTCGGCGAGCAGGGCGAGATCCTCGTCCGGGGCCCGCAGGTCGTGCCCGGCTACTGGCGGCGCCCCGAGGCGACCGCCGAGACGTTCCCGGGCGGCGAGCTGCGCACCGGCGACATCGGCTTCATGGACCCCGAGGGCTGGCTCTACGTGGTCGACCGGAAGAAGGACATGATCAACGCGTCCGGCTTCAAGGTGTGGCCGCGCGAGGTCGAGGACGTCCTGTACACCCACCCCGCCGTCCGTGAGGCGGCCGTCGTCGGGATACCGGACGGCTACCGCGGGGAGACCGTCAAGGCGTACATCAGCCTCCGTCCGGGCAGTGCGGCGGACCCGGACGACTTCGCCGCCTACTGCAAGGAGAGACTGGCCGCCTACAAATACCCGCGTCAGGTGGAGATACTGCCCGACCTGCCGAAGACGGCGAGTGGGAAGATCCTCCGACGGGAGTTGCGTTCGCGTCCGGGCGACGCGTAGAAGCGCATAACCTCGCACGACAACGGATACAGCGATACGGAAGGCAGGTGGCGGCAGTGCCCAGGACGACGGACGGAGACGGTACGCCCGTCCCGCAGCGGCTGCTCGCCGCCGCCACCCGGCTCTTCGCGGAGCGCGGCTACGACCGGACGTCCGTGCAGGAGATCGTCGAGGCGGCGGGCGTCACCAAGGGCGCGCTCTACCACTACTTCGGCTCCAAGGACGATCTCCTGCACGAGGTGTACGCGCGCGTGCTGCGCGTTCAGCAGGAGCGTCTGGACGCCTTCGCGGACGCGGACGAGCCCGTCGAGGAGCGGCTGCGGCGTGCCGCGGCCGACGTCGTCGTCACGACGATCGACAACCTCGACGACGCGATGATCTTCTTCCGCTCCATGCACCACCTCAGCCCCGAGAAGAACAAGCAGGTACGTGCCGAGCGCCGCCGCTACCACGAACGCTTCCGCGCCCTGGTGGAGGAAGGCCAGAAGGAGGGCGTCTTCTCCACGGCCACCCCGGCCGACCTGGTCGTCGACTACCACTTCGGCTCGGTCCACCACCTGTCGACGTGGTACCGCCCCGGCGGCCCGCTGGGCCCGCAGGAGGTCGCCGACCACCTGGCGGACATGCTGCTGCGAGCGCTGCGCCCCTGATTCACCAGCTGTCGTCCTCGGCCTGACCGGGGGAGAGTCCCGCCTCCCGGGCCCAGGCGGCGGCCTCCGCGCGGTCCGCGACGCCCAGTTTGGCTAGGACCGCGGACATGTGGTTGCTCACCGTCTTCGGGGAGAGGCCGAGCCGGACTGCCACCGTCGCGTTGGGCGTCCCCTCGGCGATCAGCGTGAGGACGTCCCGCTCGCGAGGGGTGAGCGCCGGGCACGGGTCGGGCCGCGGCAGCGGACGGCTGAGCTGCCCCAGCACCCGCCGGGCCACCCCGGGACCGAAGATCGCCTCCCCCGCGGCCACCGCCCTGATCGCCCGTACGATCTCGTCCTGGCCCGCCCCCTTGAGCACATAGCCGCGGGCCCCCGCCCGCATGGCCGCGAACACCGAGTCGTCCTCCTCGACCATGGTGAGCATCAGCACCGCCACCGCGGGTGCCACCCGGCCGATCTCCCGGGTCGCCTCGATGCCGTTCATGTCCGGCATCCGGATGTCCATCACGACCACATGCGGCCGCAGCGTCACGGCGGCCCGCACGGCCTCCCGCCCGCCGGCCGCGACCCCGACCACCGACACCCCCGCCGTGCCGTCCCGCACGGACTCCAGCAGCGCGGCGAGCCCGGTCCGTACGACGGGATGATCGTCGGCGAGCACGACACGCAGCGCGCCGGAACCCCCCGTGGCCTCGGCAGCCGTGAACTCTTCGTCCTGCGGTTCCATCCGCGCCTCCCCGGCGTCCCGGCCGCTCACAAGTCCCCCACCGCACCCGCCGTCCCGGCCTCCCCTACCAAGGGCGCCTCGGCGGCGCCCCGTCCCCGTACGCCGTCGCGCGCCAGCGGCAGCACCGCCACCACCCGCCCGCGTCCGGCCACACAGCTGCCGCCCAGTTCCGCGGCCCGCTCCCGCATCGAGGTGATGCCCACGCCGGGCCGCCAGGGCGACTCCCCGTCCTCCCGCGTGCCGTCGTCGCGCACCTCCAGCCGGAGCCCGGCGCCGATCTCGATGCGCAGGTCCACGTGCGAGGCGCGGGCGTGCCGGGCGGCGTTGGTGAGGGCTTCGACGGCGATGCGGTAGGCCGCGACCTCCACGGCGGCGGGGAGCGGGGGCAGCAGCTCCGGAGCGGTCATACGGACGACGAGGGGAGTGCCGTCCGCGCGCCAGGACAGCCGGGCCGAGCGTTCCCGCAGGGCGCCGAGCAGGCCCAGCTGGTCGAGGTCCGGCGGGCGCAGGCCGTCCACCAGGCGGCGGACCTCCCCGACCGCACCGCCGATCTCCGCCCGCAGCTCGGTCAGCAGCGCCGCGGCCCGGTCCGGGGCGAACGCCAGCAGATTGCGCACGGCGTCGGCCTGGAACGCGGCCCCGGCGAGCGTCGGCCCGAGCCCGTCGTGCAGATCGCGGCGGATCCGCCGGCGCTCCTCCTCCCGCGCGGCGACGATCCGCTCCCGGGACTGCTGGAGCTGCCGGGACAGGTCGGTGGCGTGCAGGGCGGCCGCCAGCGGCACCGCGAGCAGTTCCAGGACCGCCAGGTCGGCCGGGGCCGGCTGCCGCTCGCCCGGCCGCAGACCGAGGATCAGTTCGCCCACGGTCCGGCCGTCGTAGTCCAGCGCGACGGTATGCGTGAGCTCACCGCGCGAACCCCAACTGCCGCCCGCCGCACCGGACTCCGTGACCAGGCAGACGTACGGCAGTCGCAGCCCCTCGCCGACCGCCTCCGGCACCGCGCCCACGCCGGTACCCGCCAGTCGCTCCCCGATCCGGGAGACCGCGCGCACCGGATCGTGCCGGTCGCCGTACAGGGCCCGGTCGACCATGGCCTGGAGCAGGCGCCGGGCAGGCTCGAAGACGAGGGCAAGCGCGACCGTGATGAGCGCGGGTCCGATCAGCTCGGGGGCCGGGTCCAGCAACGACTGGAAGAAGGTCACCAAGCCCACGTAGGAGGCGATCACCGCCACCGTCAGCACCCCGTACAGCACGCCCCGGGAGACCACCAGCCGGATGTCGAGCACTTCGTGGCGGAGTACGGCGATGGTGATGGCGACAGGCATCGGCAGTGCAAGCCATGAGACGGGTAGCGGGAATCCGACGGCCAGCAGCACCAGGTTGAACCCCAGCGGCAGCACACCGGCGATCAGCCACAGGAGCTGACGGCGCTCCTGCTCCCCGCCCCGCCGGTAGCGCACGGCGAAGGCGGCGAGGACCGCCGCCAGCACGAGACCGGCCTTGACCAGCTCCACCGTGTGGAGCACCGGCCCCCAGCCGGACGGCAGCGGGACGAACAGCGGCTCGGCCGCGGTGCCGTGGAACAGTCCCCAGTCCGAGGTCGCCCAGACCACGATGTCCAGCGGGGCGGTGACCAGCTGCGCGATCAGCACGGGACGCCACCGGCGGCCGGGCAGCCGGCCGTCGGGGAAGAGGAAGTAGGCGAGGGCGAGGACGGTCGCGGAGCCGGTGATCCAGGTGTAGCGGCCGACCGTCGTGAGCGCCCGCAGCGGCGCGGTCGGCCAGCCCGCCGTCAGCCCCTCGGCCGTCAGCCCGATCGAGAGCCCGGTGAACGCATGGCCGAGACCGAAGGCGAGCAGCAGCCAGCCGAGCGGATTGCGCGGACGGTGCAGGGCGATGAGCGTGCCGCAGACGCCGTAGGCGAATCCCATGGCCAGGTCGACGACCATGTCGTACCGGGTGACGTCGGCCACCGGGACCCCGGCCACGGCCAGCGCGACCGCCCCGACGGCCACCTGGACCAGGGCGAGCGACAGCAGGGCGTACGCCATCACGGTGCGCCGCCGGGTCCGCCCGTACCGGTCCTCCATGCAAGCCATCGTGCTGGCTCGCCGCCCGGGTGTCATGGGAACGGTTCCCGGTCCACCCGGGAGAGATCCCGGTGAGCGCCCGGCGCATCCCTCTCAACTCCCGGCCCGGCGAGGCCCGATGCTCGAAGCAGCGGGCCGGGGGAACGGCTGTCGGTCCGGGAACGGGGGAGAACGACCATGCTTTCAGTGAAACGGCGTCTGGCGGGCCTTGCGGCGGGGTGCGCGCTCGCCGTCGCGGGCACCGCGGCCGTGCCGGTCGCCGCGCACGCCGCGCCCGGAGATTCCATCTGTGTCAACCGCCCGGACGTCGGCGCCAACCGCTACATCCGCGACCACTACCAGCGGCTCGGCGGGGCGGACAGCAAGCTCGGCTGCCCGATCGAGGGCATGGAGACGTTCAGGTCGGGCGGCACGGTGGTGGCGCAGCGGCAGAAGTTCGACAACGGCGACATCGCCTGGTCGCCACGCCAGGGCGACGCGATGGTGGTCACCGCCTGGGAGTACCAGGGCGCCGCGTTCTTCAGCTGGGGCCCCACCCGCCCGTTCGACTACGACCTCTTCCTGGTCCGCTACACCAGTGCGGCCGACGCGTTCGGCACCCAGCGCAGCGCCGTCGGCGGTACCTGGGGCGGGACGCTGGTGCGCAAGGAGACCACGGGCGCCTACACGTTCATCGTCGAGGGCTGCGACGACGGCACCTGGGGCCTGACCTGCAACCAGGGCTGGACGCTGCCCGTGTCCACGCGCTGACCGTCACCCCAGGGGTATAGCGGGGACAGCGGGGGAAACGGGGGAACTCCGGGATCGGGGGGAGCCCGGGGCGGGGGAGCAAGGGCCGGCGAGGGCGCACACCCTCACCGGCCCTCGCGGCTATGCGTACTTCTTGATCTCCCGGTGCGCCAGCGACCGCTGGTGCACCTCGTCGGGACCGTCCGCGAGCTTCAACGTCCGGGCGGCGGCCCAGAGTTCGGCCAGCGGGAAGTCCTGGCTCACGCCCCCCGCACCGTGCAACTGGACGGCCTTGTCGAGGATGTCCACGACCGTGCGCGGCGTGGCGATCTTGATGGCCTGGATCTCGGTGTGGGCACCCCGGTTGCCGACGGTGTCCATCATCCAGGCCGTCTTCAGCACCAGCAGCCGCAGCTGCTCCACGGCCACACGGGCGTCGGCGATCCAGTTCTGCACGACACCCTGCTGGGCGAGGGGCTTGCCGAAGGCCGTACGGGACACCGCCCGCCGGCACATCAGCTCGATCGCCCGCTCGGCCATGCCGATCAGCCGCATGCAGTGGTGGATGCGTCCCGGGCCGAGCCGCGCCTGCGCGATGCCGAAACCGCCGCCCTCCTCGCCGATCAGGTTGCTCACCGGCACCCTGACGTGGTCGAAGAACACCTCGGCGTGCCCGCCGTGGGAGTGGTCCCCGTAGCCGTACACCTGCATGGCGCGGCGGACGTCGAGCCCCGGGGTGTCGCGCGGCACGAGCACCATGGACTGCTGGCGGCGGACGTCGGGACCCTCCGGATCCGTCTTGCCCATCACGATGAAGATCTTGCAGTCCGGGTTCATCGCTCCGGAGATGTACCACTTGCGGCCGGTGATGACGTAGTCGTCGCCGTCCCGCTCGATGAGCGTGGTGATGTTCGTGGCGTCGGAGGAGGCCACCTCGGGTTCGGTCATCGCGAACGCCGAGCGGATCTCGCCCGCGAGCAGCGGCTCCAGCCACTGCTTCTTCTGCTGCTCGTCGCCGAACTGCGTGAGCACCTCCATGTTGCCCGTGTCGGGCGCCGCGCAGTTCAGCGCGGCGGGGGCCAGGTGCGGGCTGCGGCCGGTGATTTCGGCGAGCGGCGCGTACTGGAGGTTGGTGAGCCCCGCGCCGTACTCGGAGTCCGGAAGGAAGAGGTTCCACAGCCCCTGGCGGCGGGCCTCGGCCTTCAACTCACCGAAGATCGCCGGGGTTTCCCACGGAGAGGCGAGCTGGGCGCGCTGCTCGTGCTCGACGGCCTCCGCCGGGTAGACGTACTCGTCCATGAAGGCGAGCAGCTTCCCGCGCAGCTCCTCGGTACGCGCGTCGAATGCGAAGTCCATGGCGGATCAGCCTTCCTGAAGGGTGGTCAGGCCGTGCTCGATGAAGAAGGGGACCAGTTCCCCGATGCGGTCGAAGCCCGCGCCGACCGTCTGGCCGAGCGTGTACCGGTAGTGGATGCCCTCCAGGATCACGGCGAGCTTGAACCAGGCGAACGCCGTGTACCAGGAGACGGCGGACACGTCGCGCCCCGAGCGCGCGGCGTACCGTTCGATGATCTCGGCCGGCTGCGGGTGCCCGGCGGCCGAGGCGGTCGTGCTGATGGGGGAGTCGGGCAGGTCCAGCGGCGCGCTGTACATGACCAGCAGTCCCAGGTCGGTGAGCGGATCGCCGAGCGTGGACATCTCCCAGTCCAGAATGGCCTTGATCCGGTCGTGGTCGTCGATCAGTACGTTGTCCAGGCGGTAGTCGCCGTGGATGACCGTCGCCGTGGGGGAGGTGGGCAGTGCGCGGCCCAGGGCGGCATGCAGCTCGTCGACGCCGGCGAGTTCGCGGTTGCGGGAGGCGTCCAACTGCTTGCCCCAGCGCCGCAGTTGGCGGTCGAGGAAGCCCTCGGGCCGGCCGAAGTCGGCGAGGCCCACCTCGGCGGGGTCCACCGCGTGCAGCTCGACGAGCGTGTCGACCAGCCCGAGCACGGCGTCACGGGTACGCGCGGGACCGAGGGGGGCGAGCTGCTCGGCGGTGCGGTACGGGGTGCCCTCCACGAACTCCATGACGTAGAAGGGTGCGCCCAGCACCTCGTCGTCCTCGCACAGCAGCACCGGGCGGGGCACCGGCACGGCCGTCGGGTGCAGTGCGCTGATCACCCGGTGCTCGCGCCGCATGTCGTGCGCCGTGGCCAGGACGTGGCCCAGCGGGGGCCGCCGGACGACCCACTTCGCGGTACCGTCCGTCACGGAATAGGTGAGGTTCGACCGTCCGCCCTCGATCAGCCGGCCGGTCAGCGGGCCGGTCACCAGGCCGGGACGCTCGCTGTCGAGCAGGCCGCGCAGCCGGTCGAGATCGAGACCTGGCGGGTGGTCGGGGCTCATCGTTTCTCCTCAACACACGGAAACCGGACGTCAACCATGATGCCGACCGGTCGGTATGCCGTCCAGTGCGGGGGCAAAACGTGATCGGCGTCTCCTCCGCCCGGAGCCGCGTGGTCGGGTTCCCGAGCCAGGGAGACTCAGAGGACCAGTACCGCCGCGCACACGGCCAGCGCCACCGTGCACAGGGCCGCGGTAGTACCGTGCCGGGCCGAGAGCGCCGCCGGGCCGTCCGCCCGTGCGTCGGCCAGCGTCCGGATGCGGCGGTGGGCCACGGCGAGGAACCCCAGCCAGATCGCGCAGGACAGGGCGCCGACCACGATCCCGGTCGGCGTACCGTCGCGCAGCGACGCCTTCGCGGCGAACAGGGCGGCGACGGTGCTCGCGAGCGTCGTGCGCCGCCAGGCGAGCCGGGTGCGCTCCGGCTGAAGGCCCGGGTCCCGGTCCCGGGCGGGAGCGGTCACCCTTCCCAGCCGACGAGCACGACGAAGACCATGGCGACGGCCACGACCGCGACGGCGATGCTCAACACTGCCGGGAAGCGCGACACCGGCAGGTCCTCGCCCTTGCGCATCGCCTGCTCGCACCGCACCCAGTGGTTGACCGCGCGCAGCGAGCACAGCACGCCCGCCGCCAGCAGGGCCAGCGCGAGCCCGACCCGCCATCCCCACCGCAGGTCGGGCAGGAACTGGTCCACGGCGAAGCCCCCGCCGATCAGCGCGAGCGCCGTGCGCAGCCACGCGAGAAAGGTCCGCTCGTTGGCCAGCGAGAAGCGGTAGTCGGGCGTCCCGCCCTCCTCCCGGACCTCCTCCGGCGCGAACCACAGCCGGACGTTCCGCACGAATTCGATCACGCCCTGGACCCTACCGGGACGCCCGCCCGCCGCCGCCGAGGCGGTGTCAGCCCATCGACCGGTAGGCCTTCAGACGCTCGTACGCCGCGAGGCCGTCCGGCACCCAGGTCCAGTCCGTGAGGCGGCGCTCCACCTCGTCCGCGGGGAGGAAGTCGTGCCAGGCGACCTCCTCGACCTGGGGGCTCACCGGAAGGTCGCAGCGCACCTCGTACACCGCCGACCACCAGCTCCGCCCGCCCCCGTCGTCGTACAGGAACCTGAACAGCGGGACGGGCCGCGGGAGCCCGCGGATGCCGAGTTCCTCCTCGGCTTCCCGCAGGGCCGCATCGTCGTACGTCTCGCCCGCGCCGACGACTCCGCCGACGAACATGTCGTAGAGGGAGGGGAAAACCAGCTTGGTGGGGGTGCGGCGGTGGACGAAGATCCGGCCGTCGGCGTCCCGTGCCTGGATGAACACGCAGCGGTGGCGCAGACCGCGCGCGTACGCCTCCCCGCGCGGGGACTGCCCGATGACCTGGTCGTTCTCGTCCACGATGTCGAGGATCTCGTCGGCGGCGCTCATGAGGCCATCCAAGCAAGACCGCCCCGGCGGAGCGACGCCGCCCACGAGGAAAAGGGGACGGATCAGCGCTTCAGCGCCGGCACCCGCTCCACGGGTGCCGCCGCGCCGCTCGGCATCGCCGGATGCAGGCCGAGGAGCACGATGCCCACGACGATCGCCGCGAGGCCCGCGGCCTCCCAGGCCAGCGCGCCGCTGTCGGTGCGCAGCCGGTCGCCGAGGAATCCGACGCCGCACGCGATCCCGGCCAGCGGCTGGGCGGCAGTCAGGGCGGGCAGGGACATCCGCAGGGGCGCCGTCTCGAAGGCGCTCTGGACGAGGATCAGCCCGACGACACCGAGGCCCGCGACGGCGTACGGCTGCCATGTCGAGAACAGCGTGAGCCAGCCGCCGCCCTCCGTCACCAGCTGCCCGCTCACCCGGGTCAGCGCGTCCTGCACGCCGTAGAGCAGCCCGGCGGCCAGCGCCAGCAGGACCGGCGCGGCGCTCAGCCGGGACCGCTTCGCATACGCCGTCAGCAGC
Organism: Streptomyces sp. SAS_270; assembly: GCF_052543295.1. Taxonomy (NCBI): domain Bacteria; kingdom Bacillati; phylum Actinomycetota; class Actinomycetes; order Kitasatosporales; family Streptomycetaceae; genus Streptomyces; species Streptomyces sp. SAS_270. Next base: position 31,948 of record NZ_JBMNDS010000063.1, on the reverse strand, counting down.
AGCGCGCCGCCCACCATCAGCCCGATGATCAGCCAGTGCCGCAGCGGATCCGCGACCGCGTCGCCGCCGCGCGGCTCCCCGGCCACGATGAACGCCGTGACACCGCCCGCGAGTATCAGCAGCCCGCTCCAGCCCTGGCGCCCCAGCGACTGCTTCGTCTGCCGGCGGGTCAGGGCCATCGCGAAGAGCAGGTTGGTGGCCAGCAGGGGTTCGACGAGGGAGATCTCCCCGTTGCTCAGTGCGATCGCGCCGAGCGCCATTCCGCAGACCATGAGCCCGATGCCGCCGAGCCAGCGGGGCACCCGGATGAGGTCGAGCAGCAGCCGGGGGGAGAGGAAGTCGTTCAGCGGCGCGTGCGAGGCAGCGTTCTGCTGGAGCACGAAGCCGAAGCCGAGGCAGCAGGCCGCACTCACGGCGAGGACGAGAACCAGTACCGACACGCTGCGTACCTCAATACATCGGGGACAGGGACGGGGCGGGGTTACGGGTATCGGAAGACTGTAGCCGAGTCCCCGGAAACCGGCAGTTGACTGGGTCACTTCGTTGCCCAAGGATCTGACCGACCAGTAACAATGCTCCGGGAGGGCCTGCTCATGGCGTACGACGCAGATGTGATCGTGATCGGGGCGGGCCTCGCCGGGCTCGCGGCGACCGCGGAGCTCGTCGACGCGGGCCGCAAGGTGATCCTTCTCGACCAGGAGCCCGAGCAGTCGATCGGCGGCCAGGCGCACTGGTCGTTCGGCGGGCTCTTCTTCGTGGACTCGCCCGAGCAGCGCCGGATGCGGATCAAGGACAGCCACGCGCTCGCCCTCCAGGACTGGATGGGCACGGCCGCCTTCGACCGCCCCGAGGACCACTGGCCCCGCAAGTGGGCCGAGGCCTACGTCGACTTCGCGGCGGGCGAGAAGCGGTCCTGGCTGCACAAGCAGGGCGTCCGCTTCTTCCCGGTCGTCGGCTGGGCGGAGCGCGGCGGCTACGACGCCAACGGGCACGGCAACTCCGTACCGCGCTTCCACATCACCTGGGGGACCGGCCCGGGGCTCGTGGCGCCCTTCGAGCGGCGCGTGCGGGCCGGGGTGGCCCGCGGCCTCGTCGAGCTGCGGTTCCGCCACCGCGTCACCGGGCTGTCCCGCAGCGCGGGCGCCGTGGACACCGTCACCGGGGAGGTCCTGGAGCCGTCCGGCATCGAGCGCGGCCAGGCCAGCAGCCGTGGGGTCACCGGCGCCTTCGAACTCAAGGCGCAGGCGGTGATCGTCACCTCCGGCGGTATCGGCGGCAACCACGACCTGGTCCGCGCCAACTGGCCGGAGCGGCTCGGTACCCCGCCCGAGAAGATGATCTCCGGCGTGCCCGCGCACGTCGACGGCAAGATGCTCGCCATCGCCGAGGAGACCGGCGCCCACCTCATCAACCGCGACCGGATGTGGCACTACACCGAGGGCATCCAGAACTGGAACCCCATCTGGGAGAACCACGGCATCCGTGTCCTGCCCGGCCCGTCCTCGCTCTGGCTCGACGCCCGCGGCAACCGGCTGCCCGTCCCGCTCTTCCCCGGCTTCGACACGCTCGGCACCCTTGAGCACATCATGAGCACCGGGTACGACTACACGTGGTTCGTGCTCGACCAGAAGATCATCGGCAAGGAGTTCGCGCTCTCGGGCTCGGAGCAGAACCCCGACCTCACCGGCAAGTCGATCCGGGACGTCATCGGGCGGGCGCGCACCGATGTGCCAGGCCCCGTCAAGGCGTTCATGGACAAGGGCGTCGACTTCGTGGTGGAGAAGGACCTCACCGCACTGGTGCGCGGCATGAACGCGCTCACCAAGGAACCGCTGATCGACGAGGCGGAGCTGCGCCGTGTGATCGTCTCGCGCGACCGGGAGATCGCCAACCCGTTCACCAAGGACCTCCAGGTCACCGCGATCCGCGGCGCCCGCACCTACCTCGGCGACAAGCTGATCCGCACGGCGACCCCGCACCGCATCCTCGACCCGAAGGCGGGCCCGCTGATCGCGGTGCGCCTGAACATCCTCACCCGCAAGACCCTCGGCGGCCTGGAGACCGACCTCTCCTCGCGCGTGCTGACCGAGGGCGGCGACCCCCTGGAGGGCGTGTACGCCGCCGGTGAGGCCGCCGGGTTCGGCGGCGGCGGGGTCCACGGCTACCGCTCCCTGGAGGGCACCTTCCTCGGCGGCTGCCTCTTCTCCGGGCGTACGGCGGGACGGGCGGCGGCGAAGGCGCTGGGCTGAGCCCTGGCTTGTGCCGGACGAAGGGGGCTCGGGCTGCCGAGCCCCCTTCGGGCAGCGGCGGCACTCCTCTGCGGAGAGGGAAACTCCCTGCAGAGCAAGGTAGTTGACATGTGAACCTGTCTTTGGTTGCCCTTGACTAAACCCTTGGGTGGAGGTTTGCTGTCCGTGATCAAAACCTGACCAGCCGTGCCCTGTGAGGAATTGCCCGCGGTGCCCCCACCCCCTCTCGGTCGCGGTCGTGGCCGCAAGCGCGCCTCCCTGCCCTTCGACGCCGCGTTCGACGACGACGAACTCGTCGCCGCCCGCGCCTCGTTGAGCCAGGGACGGTGGACCGCGGTCCGTGCGCTGCTCGTCGCCACCGGCGACGACTGGGACCGCCGCGGGCACCGTGTCACCGTTCTCGCGCAGGAGCCCGCCACCCTTGCCTGGGCCCGCGACTGGCGGCTCGCCGAACCCGAGTCCGCCGACGCCTCCGTACTGCTCGCCTGCGCCACGGTCCACCGCGCCCTGAACGGCAAGGAACGCCCCGAGCCGGCCCGCGAGGCCTGTCAGGCCGCGGCCGCGCTGGCCCCCGCCGACCCGACGCCCTGGCTCGGCCTGCTGATCCTGGAGCGCTCGCACGGCACCGAGGAGGACGTGGTCCGCCTCTTCGACGAGGTGCGCCACCGCTACCCCGACCACCACCACGCCCACCACCTGATGGTGGCCCGGCTCGCCGAACGCCGCGCCGCGGCCGGCCAGGACCCGCTGCACGAGGTGTACGACTTCGCCAACTGGGCCGCCGAACAGGCCCCCGCCGACTCGCCGCTCGCAATCCTCCCGGTCGTCGCGCACGCCGAGCGCTACCGCGTGCTGGCCGCCGCGGGCAGCGAGAGCGGCGACCCGGCCGCCTCCGGGCACTGGGTCGGGCGCCGCGCCCGCCAGGTGATGAAGGCCGCCTTCGACTGGTGGCTGGAGTGGGAACGCGACGACCATCCGCGCCGCCATGTCGACCTCAACTTCCTTGCCCACGCCAAGTTCTGCGAGGGCCGGGGCGCCGAGGCAGCCGCCCTGTTCCACCGCATCGGACCGCACGCCACCCGGGAGCCGTGGTCCTACCCCGACCGGGACCCCGACAAGGCCTTCCGTGCCGCCCGCGACAGCGCGCTCGGCACGGCGTGAACGACCACCCCCGAGATCCGAACATCCGAAAGGACAACCCCGCGATGACCACGGGCAGTTCGAGTACTTCGCAATCCGGCAGACCCGCCCCCGGCAGCGGTGACGGCATCAGCACGTTCAAGGGCCAGGACCGCGCCCTGCGCGCCGACCGCCTCGGCACGGGAGGCCTGCTGCTCTCGGTCCTCGCCGCGACCGCGCCTCTCATGGTGGTCGCGGGTGTCATGCCCACCACATTCGCGGTGATGGGCATCGTCGGGCAGCCCCTGCTCTTCGTCGTCCTCGGCATCGTCCTGGTCCTCTTCAGCGTCGGGTACGCCGAGATGAGCCGCCACGTCCACAACGCGGGCGCCTTCTACGCGTACATCTCCCGCGGGCTCGGCGGCACCGCGGGCGCCGGCGCGGCGCTGCTCGCCCTGGTCGCGTACAACGCCCTCCAGGTCGGCATCTACGGCATCTTCGGCTTCGAGGTGTCCGGGCTGTTCTCCACCTACCTCGACCTCCAAGTCGCCTGGTGGATACCGGCGTTGGCGGCCGTGGTCGCGGTCGGCGCGCTCGGCTGGCTGAAGATCGACGTCAACGCCAAGGTGCTGGGCGTGCTGATCGTCATCGAGGTGGCGCTCGTCGTCATCTTCGACATCGCCGCCGTCGCCGACCCGGCGAAGGAGGGGCTGTCGCTGCACGCCTTCAACCCGGACACGCTCACCGGCGCGGGCGTCGGCACCGCCCTGTGCTTCTGCATCGCCGCCTTCACCGGTTTCGAACAGGCCCCCGTGTACGCGGAGGAGACGAGCCGCCCGCACGTCCTGGTCCCGCGCGTGATGTTCCTCGCCGTCAGCTTCGTCGCCGTCTTCTTCGCGATCAGCTCATGGGCGTTCACCGTTGCCGCCGGTCCCTCCGCGATCGTCGGCACCGCACAGAAGGAGAGCGCCGGCCTGCTGTTCTCCCTCACCGAGTCCCGCCTCGGCGGTACCTTCACGGACGTCCTGCACGTCCTGTTCGTGACCGGCATGTTCGCCGCGCTGCTCAGCTTCCACAACGTCGTCGCGCGGTACGCCTTCGCCATGGGCCGCGAGGGTCTGCTGCCCGCCGGCTTCGGCCGGACCACCGGCGCGAGCGGCGCCCCCGGCACCGGCTCGCTGCTGCAGACCGCCGTGTCCCTGATCGTCGTCGCCGCCTTCGCCGTGAGCGACGACAAGCCGGCCGGCGACCCGACCGCACCCGTGCTGCACCTGTTCACCTGGTTCGGCAACGTCGGGGCACTCGGCGTCATCCTGCTCATGGCGGCCGCCTCGGTCTCCGTGATCGTCTTCTTCGCCCGGCGCGGTACCGCCGGCGCCCAGGCCTGGCGCCTGGCCACCTCCGCGATCGCGGCCGTCGCCCTGCTGGTGATCGCCTTCTACACGATCAAGGACTTCGACGTCCTCGTCGGCGCGGGCCCGGACTCCTCGCTGACCTGGCTGCTGCCCGCCATCATCGGGGCGGCCCTGGTCCTCGGCCTGGTCCAGGGCCTGGTGCTGCGCTCCCGCAGGCCCCAGGTGCACGCCCGCATCGGCCTCGGCAACGAGGCGTTCCAGCTGGACAAGGCGGCGGAGACGGCCGAGCCCGCCTCCTGAGGGCCGCCTCCCCGAGGGCTCCGGGCCTTACGAGCGCGTAAGAAGTGGTTACGGAATCCTGACGGGCACCCGCCGACGCTGGCCTTTTGGGGGTCGCGGGTGCTCGAATCAGAAGGTGAACCCTGAACCACCCGAAGAGCCGGGAGCGCCGCACTCCGAGGAGCGCGGAAGCCCGATGGAGCACGGCAAGCCGATCGGTCGCCGGGTCCTCCTCGGCACACTGGGTCTCGGCGCGCTCGGCGTGGTGGCCGCGCCGGTGCTCCAGCGCGGCCTGGAGTCCTTCCTCGGCAGCGCCGCCGACAAGGACCCCACCGGCCTGACCGGGCTGCTGCCCAACGGGGGCGGCTTCCGCTACTACTCGGTGACGTCCTCGGTCCCGCACAAGGACGAGACGGACTACCGCCTCACCGTCGACGGCCTGGTCGACCACCCGAAGACCTTCACCCTGGCCGACCTGCGCGCACTGCCCCAGACCCGGCTGGTGCACGACGTCCAGTGCGTCACCGGCTGGCGCGTGCCCGGCACTCCCTTCGAGGGGGTGCGACTGTCCCGGCTCCTTGACGCGGCCGGAGTGCGCTCGTCGGCCGGGGCAGTGCGGTTCAGCTGCTTCGACGGCGCGTACACCGAGAGCCTCACGCTCGACCAGGCCCGCCGCAAGGACGTCCTGGTCGCCCTGCGCATGCAGGACAAGAACCTCGGCCACAGCCACGGCGGCCCCGTCCGCCTCTATGTCGCCCCCATGTACTTCTACAAGTCCGCCAAGTGGCTCTCCGGCATCACCGTCACCGAGGACGTCCGTCCCGGCTACTGGGAGCACCGGGGCTACGACGTGGACGCCTGGGTCGGCCGCTCGAACGGACGCGACGATGAACCTACGAGCTGACGCCCCCGTCGTCCGTGCCGCCGCCCGCGTACGGCGTTTCACCCGTGCCGAGCGCTGGGTGCACCGCACGACGGCCGCGCTGATGGGCGTGTGCGTGGCCACCGCCGCCTGTCTCTACCTGCCCACCTTCGCCGAGCTCGTCGGTCGCCGGGAACTCGTGGTGCGCATCCACGAATGGGCCGGGCTGCTGCTGCCGGTCCCGGTGCTGGCGGGCCTCGCCTCCCGCGCGTTCCGCGCCGACCTGGGGCATCTCAACCGCTGGGGCCCGCACGACCGCCGCTGGCTGCGGGCTGCCCTGCGCCGCGATCCCCTCCGCTCCTCCCGGCCCGCGGGCAAGTTCAACGCGGGCCAGAAGACCTACGCGGCCTGGATCGCCGGAGCGTCCCTGGTCATGCTCGGCACGGGGCTGCTGATGTGGTTCACCCACCTCGCTCCGATCATGTGGCGTACCTCGGCCACCTTCGTCCATGACTGGCTCGCCCTGACGATCGGCATCGTCCTCGCCGGGCACATCGGCATGGCCCTCGGCGACCCGGAGGCCCGCCGTGGCCTGCGCACGGGTTCGGTGAGCGAGGAGTGGGCTAAAAGGGAGCACCCGCTCTGGCGCCCTTAGGGGGCTTCACCGTGGCCGGGGCGGGCGGGGACACCCGCCCGCGCTCTCAACTCCCGATTCCGAAGTCCAGCAGCACCTTGCAGGACCGGCTCCGGTCCGCCGCGAGCGAGAACGCCGACTCCGCGTCCCGCACGGGGACCACCGCGCTGATGAGCCGGTCGAACGCGGGCTCGGCGGCGAGCAGTTCGAGCGCCGCGTCGAACTCCGCGGCGAAGCGGAAGGCGCCCCGCAGTTCGATCTCCCGCGACACCACCAGGTTCCCCGCGAACGGACTCTGCCCCGGCGGCAGCATGCCCAGCTGCACGACCACCCCGCCGCGCCGCACGAGGCGCAGGCAGGTGTCGAGCCCGGCGGCCACCCCGGACGCCTCGACGGCGACGTCCACCTCCGACGGCCACCCGGTGTCGCCTCGGTCATCGGCCCGTACGACGGTGTCGGCGCCCGCCGCGGCGCCGTACTCCAAGGCCTGCGGCAGCAGATCCGTGACCGTCACGTGTGCCGCGCCCGAGGCCTTCGCGGCGGCCACCACCAGACAGCCGATGGGCCCGGCCCCGGTCACCAGCACCCGTCGCCCGGCCACGGCCCCGGCCCGCCGCACGGCGTGCAACGCCACCGACAGCGGCTCCGCGAGCGCCGCCCGGCGCAGCCCGAGTCCGGCGGGCACTGTACGCAACTGCCCGGCGGGCACGACCACTTGGGCCGCGAAACCGCCCTGGACGTGCGGGGTCCGCGCCGCGCTGCCGAGATACCGCGTGTCCCGGCACACGTTCGCACGCCCGTCGAGACACTCGGGGCACACGCCGCACGCGGTCGCCGGGTGCACGGCGACGGCCGTACCCGGCGAGGGACCCGAGGCCCCGTCGCCGTACGCCAGTACCGTGCCCACGATCTCGTGCCCGAGCACCATCGGCTCGCGCAGCCGGAAGTCGCCCACGCCGCCGTGGAGCCAGTAGTGCAGGTCGGAGCCGCACACCCCGCCGTAGCGGACGGCGACGAGCGCCTGCCCGGGGCCGGGGGACGGCGTCGGCAACTCGTCGACCCGCAGGTCGCCCTCGCCGTGGATCACACAACCGATCATCGTCCGAGTCTCCTTAGAGCACGCTGGTCATGCCGCCGTCGACGTACAGCACCTGCCCGCTCACGAAGTCGGCCGCGGGTGAGGCGAGGAACAGCACCCCGCCCACCAGGTCCTGGGTGCGGCCCCAGCGTCCGGCCGGGGTGCGGCGGCGCACCCACGCGCTGAACTCCTCGTCCTCGACCAGGGGCCTGGTCAGCTCGGTCTCGATGTAGCCGGGGCCCAGGCCGTTGACCTGCACGCCCGACGGGCCCCAGTCCGCGCACATGCCCTTGGTGAGCATCTTCAGCGCGCCCTTGGTGGCCGCGTAGGGGGCGATGCCCGGGCGGGCCACCTCGCTCTGCAGCGAACAGATGTTGATGATCTTTCCGTGGCCGCGTTCCGTCATCCGCCGGGCGGCCTCGCGGCCGACCAGGAACGCGCTGGTGAGATTGGTGTCCAGGATCCGGTGCCAGTCGGAGTCCGTGAACTCCAGCAGCGGGGCGCGCAGTTGCATGCCCGCGTTGTTGACCAGGATGTCGAGCGGTCCCACCCGCTCCTCGACGTCCGCTGTTCCGGCGGCCACCGACGGACCGTCGGTCACGTCGAACGCGGCCGTGTGCACGTCGCCCGGCAGTTCGGCGGCCGCCTTGGTCAGGCGTTCGCCGTCCCGGCCGTTGAGGACCACCGTGCAGCCGGCCTCCAGCAGCCCCCGGGCGAGCGCGAACCCGATACCGCGGCTGGAACCGGTGACCAGAGCCGTGCGGCCACTGATGTCGAAGAGCGGATGGCTCATGCCCGTACTCCTAGATCACGAGGGAGAGCAGCAGGACCAGGCCGCCGGCGACCACCGAGATGATCGTCTCCATGACCGACCAGGTCTTGATGGTCTGGCCGACGTTCAGGCCGAAGTACTCCTTGACCAGCCAGAACCCGGCGTCATTGACATGGCTGAAGAAGAGCGAGCCCGCGCCGATCGCGAGGACCAGCAGCGAGGTGTGCGCCGTGGACATGTCGGCCGCCAGGGGTGCGACGAGGCCGGCCGCCGAGATGGTGGCGACGGTCGCCGAGCCGGTCGCGAGGCGGATGGCCACCGCTATCAGCCAGGCGAGGAGCAGTGCGGGGATCGACCAGTCCTTGGAGATGTCAAGAATCATCTGGCCCACACCGCTGTCGATCAGCGTCTGCTTGAAGCCGCCACCGGCGCCCACGATCAGCAGGATGCCCGCGATCGGCGCGAGGGACTTCTCGACGGTCGTCGACAGCCGGTCCTTGGTGAATCCGGCCGCCCGGCCCAGCGTGAACATACCGACGATCACGGCCGCGAGCAGGGCGATCAGGGGTGCACCGATGACGTCGAAGACGCGCTGCACCTTGTGCGTGGGGTCGTCGACGATGATGTCGACCAGCGCCTTGGACAGCATCAGCACGACCGGCAGCAGCATCGTGGCGAGTGTCGCGCCGAAGCTCGGGCGCTTCTCCAGCTCCTCCGAGGCGCGGGCGGGGATCATCTTGTCCGGAGCCGGGACGTCCACCCAGCGAGCCGCGTACTTCGAGAACACCGGACCCGCGATGATCACCGTCGGGATGGCGACGAGGACACCGAGTGCGAGCGTGAGGCCGAGGTTCGCCTTGACCGCGTCGATCGCGACCAGCGGGCCGGGGTGCGGCGGGATCAGGCCGTGCATCACGGACAGACCGGCGAGCGCCGGGATGCCGATGCGCATCAGCGAGTAGTTGCCGCGCTTGGCGACCATCAGCACCACCGGGATCAGCAGCACGATGCCGACCTCGAAGAACAGCGGGAGGCCGATCACCGAGGCGATCAGCACCATCGCCCACGGCATGGCACGGCCACCGGCCTTGGCGAGGATCGTGTCGACGATCTGGTCGGCGCCCCCGGAGTCGGCGAGCAGCTTGCCGAGGATCGCGCCCAGCGCGATCAGGACGCCCACACCGGCGACGGTCGAGCCGAGTCCGGTGGTGAAGCTGACGATGGCCTTGTCCAGCGGAGCCCCGGCGAACGCGCCCAGCGCGAGCGAGCCGATGGTCAGGGCCAGAAAGGCGTGCAGCCTGAACTTGGTGATGAGCAGGACGATGACGGCGATGCCCGCCAGAACGGCGATGCCCAGCTGCGCATGACCCGCCGAGGTGATCGGCTCGACGGTGTCCGCTGCCAGCATCTCGACGCTGAGTCTGGTCACGGTGGTTCCCTTGCGTGTACGGGGAGGAAGGGGGACCCAGGGGGTACAGCGAGGCCCTGGGGAAGTGCGGGGGACTTACCGGCAGGCGCGGGGCCTGCCGTCGGGGTGCGGACTCGCGGCAGGCGGGGGCCTACCGCTGGGGCTGGACGAGCTCCTGCAGCGCGGCCGCGGCCCGCTCGGTGATCTCGCCCGGGCTCCCGGAGACGTCCACGGCGACACCCGCCTCGTCCGCGTCGAGCGGTTGAAGCGTGGCGAACTGCGAGTCCAGGAGCGCGGTCGGCATGAAGTGGCCGTGCCGGTGCGACATCCGGTCCTCGATGAGCGCCCGGTCGCCGGTGAGGTGCACGAAGACGATCCCGGGTGCCGCCGCCCGCAGCCGATCGCGGTAGCTCCGCTTGAGCGCGGAGCTGCTGACCACGCCGCCGAGCCCGTCCCGGTCGTGCGCCCAGGCGCCGATGGCGTCCAGCCACGGCCACCGGTCGTCGTCGGTGAGCGCGGTGCCGGCCGTCATCTTGGCGATGTTGGCCTGCGGGTGGAAGTCGTCGCCCTCGGCGTAGGGAACGCCGAGCCGGGCCGCAAGCAGGGGACCGATGGTGGTCTTGCCGGTGCCTGCGACACCCATGACCACGACGACATGGGGGGTGATCATCGTTGCCTCACTGTCTCCGTCGACATCTGATGTCGACGCCACTGAAACCCATTAGGTACGACAAATTCAAGAGTCTGTGATGTATAAGTCTGACTTTTTATTTCGGACAGCGGCCTCGTACCCTGACCCCATGACCACACGGGGCCGGGGGCTGCACGGACATGTACTGGACAGCCTCGGGCCGGCCATCACCGCGGGCGAGTACCCGCCGGGGAGCGTGCTGCGCACGGACGAGCTCGCCCAGCGCTTCGAGGTGTCACGCTCGGTGATGCGAGAGGCGGTCCGGGTGCTGGAGTCGATGCACCTCGTGGAGTCCCGCCGCCGGGTGGGCGTGACCGTCCGCCCCAAGGCCGAGTGGAACGTCTACGACCCGCAGGTCATCCGGTGGCGGCTGGCCGGCGCCGACCGCCCCCACCAGCTGCGCTCCCTCACCGTGCTGCGCTCCGCCGTCGAGCCGGTCGCCGCGGGCCTCGCCGCGCGGCACGCCACGGCGGCGCAGTGTGCCGAACTCACCGAGTGCGCGCTCGGCATGGTCGCCACCTCACGCGGCCACCAGCTGGAGGGGTATCTCATCCACGACGTCGCCTTCCACCGGGTGATCCTCAGCGCGTCGGGCAACGAGATGTTCGCCCGCCTCGGCGACGTCGTCACCGAGGTCCTCGCGGGCCGCACCCACCACGAGGTCATGTTCGAGGACCCCGACCCGGCCGCCGTCACCCTGCACGTGCAGGTCGCGGAGGCGGTCCGCGCGGGCGACGCGGTCCGCGCCGAGGAACTCACCCGCGAGATCACGGTCGGCGCCCTTCAGGAGCTCGACATCCTGGCGCCGTAGGCCGTCGGCAGCGGCTAGGGGGTGTTTTGAAAGTCCTGTGCGGTGCCCGCGGTGTTCGGTGCGTGCCCTCGGCGTGCCGGACGAAGGCTCTCGTACTGGACGTACTTGGGGCTTCGGCCGGTGCGGCGAGGGTGCGTGCCGGGCGCCGTGGGTGCTGTGCGGGACTTTTAAAACACCCCCTAGTCGAGGAACTCCCCGTCGACGTACACCCACGCCCCGTCGACCCGCTCGAACCGGCTGCGCTCGTGCAGCGAACCGCCCCGATAGGAGGCCCGGAAGGTCACCGTCCCGGCGGAGTGGAACGCCGATCCCTGTCCCGTGTCGAGGATCTCCAGGCCGGTCCAGCGCATCCCGGGATCGAACTCGACCCGCGGCGGCCGCGTCTTCGGATGCCAGGTGCGCAGCAGATACCCCTCGTCCCGCTTCACGAAGGCGCTGTAGCGCGAGCGCATCAGCGACTCGGCGGTCGGCGCCGCCGCGGCGCCGGAGAGGTAGCGCCCGCAGCAGGCGTCGAAGGCGGCAGGAAGCCCGCAGGGGCAGGAACGACTGGTCACGGCTGCCATTCTGCCGTCCCTTACGCGGAGTCGGCGTTCGAGGGCGGAAACAGCGGCCGGGCCGGCACCGGTGAGGCGAGCGAGGGCAGCGGCGGCAGCCGCGTCTCGTACAGCCAGGCCGAGAGCAGGTCGTCCACCGGCTCCGTCGCGAACCGGGCGACGTGCGCGGCGAACGTCGTCGTGGTGACCGCGCCGCCCCGGTGCAGGGCGGCCCAGCCGCGCAGCATCCGGAAGAACGCCTCGTCGCCCAGGGCGCAGCGCACCGCGTGCACGACGAGCCCGCCGCGTTCGTAGAGTCGGTCGTCGAACATCGACTTGCGGCCCGGGTCGGCCAGCCGCAGATCCTGCGGCAGCCCCGACAGCAACCGGTGTGCGGTGGCCGCGAGTTGCTGCGCCGGGCGCCCACCCGACCGCTCCGACCACAGCCACTCCGCGTACTTCGCGAAGCCCTCGTTCAGCCAGATGTGCCGCCAGTCCGCGATCGACACGCTGTTGCCGAACCACTGGTGCGCCAGCTCGTGCGCGACCAGCCGCTCCGAACCCCGGGCCCCGTCCACGTGGTTGGCGCCGAACAGCGACAACCCCTGTGCCTCGACGGGGACATCGAGCTCCTCCTCGGTCACCACCACCGCGTACTCGCCGAACGGGTAGGGCCCGAACAGTTCCTGGAACAGCTCCATCATCGCGGGCTGTCGCGCGAAGTCCCGGGAGAACTGGGGCAGTAGATGCGCCGGGATGTGCCCGTGCTGCGGCACACCGCCCAGGCCCGGGTCGCCCAGCAGCACCGTCTGGTACTTTCCGATCGACAGCCCCACCAGATAGCTGGAGGTCGGCGCCGACTGCTCGTACACCCAGGTCGTCGTCGACGCCTTCGTCGTACGGGTCAGCAGATGGCCGCCCGCGACCACCGAGTACGCCGACGGTGTGGTGACGGAGATCTGGTAGGCGGCCTTGTCCGCCGGGCGGTCGTTGCACGGGTACCAGGACGGCGCCCCGACCGGCTGGCTGGCCACCAGCGCGCCGTCCTCCAGCTCCTCCCAGCCGATCCCGCCCCAGGGGCTGTTCACCGGCTTCGGGTTGCCCGACCAGTGGACCTCGACGGTGAACGCGGCCCCCGCCCGGATCGGCTTCGGGGGGCGGATGCGCAGCTTGCCGCCGCGGTGCGTGTAGTGCGGTGCCTTGCCGTCGACACGGACCCGGCCGATCCTGAAGTCGGCCAGGTTCAGCTGGAATTCGGCGAGCGCGCCACGGCCCGCTATGGCGCCGAGCCGCGCCGTGCCGGACAGCCGGTTCGGTCCCGGGCGGTAGTCCAGCGCCAGCTCGTACCGGTGCACCCGGTAGCGGTGATCACCGTTGGCCGGGAAGTACGGGTCCGATCCCGCTGTCTGCTGAACGGTCACTGCTGCGTCTGCTCCCTGCACTGTGCTCGTACGACGTGCCGATGCGCCGTCCCCCGAACACCGTACGGGCCGCTCGGGCCTGTCCGGCGGATCAGGCCGCTGCGACCTGATCCCGCGGACGGACCCTAGGAACGCCACGCTTCGATCGGGTTGCCCAGCCAGCGGGTGTCGTCGGGAACCGACTCCGCCGCCATGACGAGCGATGCGGGACCCAGGGTGGAGCGGGCGCCGACGGTGCTGCCGGGCAGGACGATTCCGCCAGGGCCCAGCGTCGCGCCCTCACGGAGGACCACAGTATCCGTCCGCAAGATCCGGTCGTGGAAGAGGTGGGTCTGCAGCACGCAGCCGCGGTTCACGGTCGCCGCGTCCTCCAGGGTCACCAGGTCGCTCTCCGGCAGCCAGTAGCTCTCCACCCAGGTGCCCCTGCCGATCCGGGCGCCGAGCCCGCGCAGCCACGCCGTCATCAGCGGCGTTCCCGGCACCGCGCCGGCCAGCCACGGCACCGCGACGACCTCCACGAAGGTGTCGGCCAGCTCGTTGCGCCACACGAAACCGCTCCACAGCGGGTGCTCGCCCGCCCGGTGCCGCCCCACCAGCAGCCACTTCGCCACGATCGACAGCCCGCACGCGAGGACACCCACGGCCAGCAGGACGAACCCGGCCAGCAGCGGCGCCCACCCGCCGAGCACGCTGAGCGCGGCCACCGTCAGCACCGCCAGGGCCGCCGAGCAGAACACCGGCACGATCCGGCACAGCTCGACCAGACCGCGCGCCCACAGCAGCCGCGCCGGCGGGTCGTACGTACGGCTCTGGTCGCCGTCCGACGCCGCACGCGGCAGCTTCACCGGCGGCAGCCCCAGATACGAGCTGCCCTTCTTCGCCTTCTTCGGCGTCGCGGACAGCACCCCCACCAGACCGCCGTCCGGGACGCTGCGCCCGGGCGCGGTCATCCCCGAGTTGCCGAGGAAGGCCCGCCGCCCGATCTCGGCCCGCCCGATCCGCAGCCAGCCCCCGCCGAGCTCGTACGGCGCGGTCAGTGTGTCGTCCGCGAGGAACGCGCCCTCGCCGACCGTGGTCAGGCTGGGCAGGGCGAGCACGGTGGACACCTCGGCGCCCCGCCCGATCCTCATCCCGAGCAGCCGCAGCCACACCGGCGTGATCAGCCCGGCGTACAGCGGGAACAGCGTCTCGCGGGAGCGGTCCATCAACTGCGTGACCGTCCAGGCCTGCCAGCCGATCCGGCTGTGCGTCGCATGGGCGCCGGTCCGCAGACCCAGACTGAGCAGCCGTACGGCGATCAGGAGCAGCATTGCGTACGCCAGCCCGAAGGCGAGCGTCGCCGGAACCAGCGCGAGCGCGGCACCCCGCAGCGCCTCGCCCATACCGGCGTCCGGACCCACGAACAGGCTCACCACCAGCAGCGCGGCCAGCGCGGCGACCACGGGCAGCGCGCTCAGCGCGAAGCCGGTCGCGCCGTACATCGCCCGCCAGTACGTGCCGCGCCGCGGCCGGTCCTTGGGCCACGCGCGCTTGGCCTTGCCCAGCTTGACGGCGGGCGCCCCGGCCCAGCGCTGACCGGTGGGCACCTGCCCGACGACGGCGGAGCCCGGTGCCACCTCGGCCCGCTTGCCCACCCGCGCACCCGGGAACAGGATGCTGCGGGTGCCGACCACCGCGCCGGCCCCCACCTTCACCGCACCGATCTCCAGCCGGTCGCCGTCCAGCCAGTGGCCGGACAGGTCCACCTCGGACTCGACGGCCGCGCCCCGGCCCAGCTTCAGCAGCCCCGTGACCGGCGGCAGCGAGTGCAGATCCACATCGGGGCCGATCTTGGCACCCAGGGCCCGCGCGTACCGCTCCAGCCAGGACCCGGTCAGTGAGGTCGCGCCGCTGAACTCGGCCAGCCGCTCGGCCGTCCACAGCCGCAGGTGCACGCTTCCGCCACGCGGATAGCGGCCCGGCCGCACGTTCCTGAGGAGCAGCCGCGCACCGCCGGCCGCGATCGCCAGCCGCCCGGGCGGGCTGAACAGCAGCAGCGCCCCGGCGCCCACGAGCCACCACGACGCGGTCGGCGCCCACGGATACGGGCCGAACCAGTGCAGTACGTTGCCCAGCGCGGCCAGCGCCACCGTCCAGCGCAGCCCCATCAGGGTGAACAGCGGAACGAGCAGGAGCAGCTGGACGGCCTTGGCGCGCAGCGGGACCGGCGCGACGATCCGCTCGGCGCCGTCGTCCTGCGCGGACTTCTCCAGGTGCCGGGCCAGCTTGCGCAGCACCGGCTGCTGGTAGATGTCGAGGACGGCCGCGCTCGGGTAGCGGGTGCGCAGCCGGGTGGTGAGCTGGGCGGCGGCCAGGCTGCTGCCGCCGATCGCGAAGAAGTCGTCGCGCGCCCCGGACACCGGGATGCCGAGCACCTCGCTCCACTGCTCGGCGAGCCACGCCTCCGTCCCGTACAGCTGCTCGGCGGGACCGCTCGTCTCCAGGTCGGGCAGCGGCCACGGCAGGGCGGCCCGGTCGACCTTGCCGGAGGTCCGCGTCGGCAGGTCCCCCACCGGGGCGAGCAGCGGGACCAGGGCGGCGGGCAGCTCGGCACGCAGCTTCTCGACGGCGCTGGCGTGGTCCCAGCCGTCCTGGGTGACGACATAGCCGACGAGCAGCTGGTTGCCGCCGCGGGCGGTGCGCACGGCGGCGGCCGCCCCAGCGACCCCGGGCAGCGCCTGAAGGGCGGCGTCCACCTCGCCCAGCTCGATCCGGCGGCCGCCGAGCTTGATCTGCTCGTCGGCCCGGCCCAGGAAGATCAGCCCCTCCGGCTCGGCCTTGACGAGGTCGCCGCTGCGGTAGGCGCGCTCCCAGCCGAGGGACTCCAGCGGCGCGTACTTCTCGGCGTCCTTCTCCGGGTCGAGATAGCGGGCCAGGCCCACCCCGCCGATCACGAGCTGTCCACTGGCGCCCATCGGCACCGGCTCCCCGGACTCGTCGACGACGGCCAGCTCCCAGCCGTTGAGCGGCAGCCCGATCCGGATCGGCTCCTCACCGGTCATCAGCGAGGCGCAGGCGACCACGGTGGCCTCGGTCGGCCCGTAGGTGTTCCACACCTCGCGCCCCTCGGTCACCAGGCGCTGCACCAGCTCGGGCGGACAGGCCTCGCCGCCGAAGATCAGCAGCCGGACGTCGTTGAGCGTCTCGGGCTCCCACAGGGCGGCGAGCGTCGGCACCGTGGACACGACGCTGATCTCCTGCTCCACCAGCCAGGGGCCCAGGTCGGCGCCGCTGCGCACCTGGGAGCGCGGCACGGGGACCAGACAGGCGCCGTAGCGCCAGGCCAGCCACATCTCCTCGCAGGACGCGTCGAAGGCCACCGAGAGACCCGCCATGACCCTGTCACCCGGACCGATGGGGTCCTCGGTCAGGAACAGCCCGGCCTCGGCGTCCACGAACGCGGCGGCGCTGCGGTGACTCACCGCGACACCCTTGGGCTTCCCGGTGGAACCGGAGGTGAAGATGATCCACGCGTCGTGCTCGGTGCCCGGGCGGGCGGCCGGTGTCTCACTGCGGCCCAGCACGGTCAGCTCGTGCCCGGCCCCGACGACCGCGCGGACCTCCGCCTCGCCGAACACCAGCTCGGCCCGCTCGTCCGGGTCCTCGGCGTCCACCGGCACATAGGCGGCGCCGGCCGCCAGTACGGCGAGGATGGCGACGTACAGCTCGTTGGTGCCCGACGGGACGCGCACGCCGACCCGGTCGCCGAGCCCGACCCCCGCCGACGCCAGCCGACGCCGCAGCGCCTCGACCTCGACGGCCAGCGCACGGTAGGTGAGCGGAGTGGTCCCGTCGTCCAGGGCGAGCTCGCCGGGGTAGGACCGCACGGACGCCTCGAAGACGTCGACGAGCGTGCGCGGAGAGGCCGTCGACCCGGCGCGGAAGCGCGCGACATCGCCGAACGGGTCGGTCAGTTCACCATCGAGCAGGCTGAGATCGGGGCTCTCGTGCAGGGCGGCCATCGGATCCTCGTGTCTCGACCCGGAGCACCCGGGGCGCCGGGCGGGCCCACAGGTCTGCCTGGGGATGTTCCGCGACGACTCCGAACAAACCCAATACTTTAGTACCGGAGTGACTACGGCCTGTCGTGAAGGCCAAGTCCGAGCAACCGCGGGGCGACTTGGGGATGCGTGGTCGTATGCCCTGAGCTGAGGCTTTACCGGTCTGAGGAGAGGTGCGCCACACTTTGCGCACGATCTGCGCACAACGAGTGAGGGCCGCGACCAGTGGTCGCGGCCCTCACTCCTTCAGTGTGTCCGAGGGGGGACTTGAACCCCCACGCCCGATAAAGGGCACTAGCACCTCAAGCTAGCGCGTCTGCCATTCCGCCACCCGGACAAGGTGTCTGTCGCGCGGGGTTTCCCTCGCGGCGACAGAGGAAACATTACCAGGCTTTCGAGGACCCCCTGATCACCCCCTGTGCCGACGTGAACGGCGTGTGACGGGCCGGGTCCTGCCTTGGGGAGGGCCGGGGATCGGAGAGAGGATGAGGGGGACCACCAGCAGTGACAGTGGGAGGAAGCAGCGTGAGCGAGTCGAGCACGACCAGGGGCGTCTCCGGCGAGGACGAGGTCGTGGACCTCTGTCGCGAGCTGATCCGTATCGACACCAGCAACTACGGCGACCACTCCGGGCCGGGTGAGCGCAAGGCCGCCGAGTACGTGGCCGAAAAACTTGCCGAGGTCGGCCTCGAACCGAAGATCTTCGAGTCGCACCAGGGCCGCGCCTCCACGGTCGCCCGCATCGAGGGCGAGGACCGCTCGCGGCCCGCGCTGCTCATCCACGGTCACACCGACGTCGTACCGGCCAACGCCGCGGACTGGACCCACGACCCCTTCTCGGGCGAGATCGCGGACGGCTGTGTGTGGGGCCGGGGCGCCGTCGACATGAAGGACATGGACGCGATGACCCTCGCGGTCGTCCGCGACCGGATGCGCAGTGGGCGCAAGCCCCCGCGCGACATCGTGCTCGCCTTCCTCGCCGACGAGGAGGCGGGCGGCACCTGGGGTGCACGGCACCTGGTCGACAAGCACCCGGACCTCTTCGAGGGGGTCACGGAGGCGATCGGCGAGGTCGGCGGGTTCTCCTTCACGGTCAACGAGAAGCTGCGGCTGTATCTCGTGGAGACCGCGCAGAAGGGCATGCACTGGATGAAGCTGACCGTGGACGGCACCGCCGGACACGGTTCGATGATCCACAAGGACAACGCCATCACCGAGCTGTCCGAGGCCGTCGGCCGGCTCGGGCGGCACAAGTTCCCGGTCCGCGTCACCAAGACGCTGCGGCACTTCCTCGACGAGCTGGGCGACGCGCTCGGCACCGAGCTCGACCCGGAGAACATGGACGCGACGCTCGCCAAGCTCGGCGGCATCGCCAAGCTCATCGGCGCCTCCCTCCAGAACACCGCCAACCCGACACAGCTGGGCGCGGGTTACAAGGTCAACGTGATCCCGGGCCAGGCGACCGCGCATGTCGACGGGCGGTATCTGCCGGGATACGAGGAGGAGTTCCTCGCCGACCTCGACCGGATCCTCGGACCGAACGTGAAGCGCGAGGACGTGCACGGCGACAAGGCGCTGGAGACCACCTTCGACGGCGCGCTCGTCGACGCGATGCAGACAGCGCTGGTGGCCGAGGACCCGATCGCGCGTGCGGTGCCGTACATGCTCTCGGCCGGCACCGACGCCAAGTCCTTCGCCGACCTCGGAATCCGCTGCTTCGGTTTCGCGCCGCTGAAGCTGCCGCCGGAGCTGGACTTCGCGGGCATGTTCCACGGGGTCGACGAGCGGGTGCCGGTGGATGCGCTGAAGTTCGGTGTGCGCGTGCTCGACCGCTTCATCGAGGCGTCCTGAAATCAGGCCGTGAAAGCGCGTCCTGAATTGCTCCGGTGAAACGAAACTCCAGTATTCGCCAGTCTGTGCGGGTCCCACTGAGAAGAGTGAATCCGACCATAAGCTCGTAGCTCCATTACTCCCTCCTCGTTACAGGTGGTGCGGTCCGAGGGTTTGGATCGCTTTGCCAACAAGGAGGAATAATGATCAAGAAGGTCGTCGCCGCTGCGGCTGCCACTGGTGGCCTGGTTCTCGCGGGTGCGGGCCTGGCTGTCGCCGATGCGGGTGCTCAGGGTGCCGCCGTGCACTCCCCGGGTGTCGCTTCCGGCAATGTCATCCAGGTGCCCGTTCACGTCCCGGTGAACGTCTGCGGCAACACGGTCTCCGTGATCGGGCTGCTGAACCCCGCCTTCGGCAACACCTGCATCAACAAGTGACGTTGTGCCTCACCCCATGAGGGTCTTTCCCTGAGGGGAATTCCCATCGGGGTCTGAGTCGGTCGGCTCCGGAGTGCGCGCCATGCGCTCCGGGGCCGACCGGCTTTCGGCGCACGCGCAGGGGGTGCGTGCGTTTTCCGGGCGGTCCGCCCATGCGGACTGAGGGACGAAGGCAGGAAATCAGTTATGCGACAGGTCACCCGCAAGGGCCTGATGACGGTGGCGGCCGCGACCGGCGTCATCGCCGCCGCCGGCGGCTACGCACACGCCGACTCGGGCGCGAGCGGCTCCAGTTCGGATTCACCCGGCGTGCTGTCGGGCAACACGGTGCAGGCGCCGGTGCACGCGCCGGTCAACGTCTGCGGCAACACCGTGAACGTCGTCGGACTGCTCAACCCGGCGGCGGGCAACAAGTGCGTCAACCGCGGCGGCGGCAGCAGCGGCGGTTACGGCGCACCGTCCGGCGGCGGGTCCCACGCCGGCGGGCACGCCAGTGACTCGCCGGGGGTCGGCTCCGGCAACCACGCGGAGGTGCCGGTCGACGTGCCGGTCAACGTCTGCGGCAACAGCGTCAACGTGGGGGGACTCGGCAACGGGACCACGGGCAACGCGTGCGGGAACGGCGGAGGCGCCGGCGGCGGCCACTCCACCACGCCTCCGGGCGGCGGTCACCAGACGCCGCCTC
Source organism: Streptomyces sp. SAS_270 (assembly GCF_052543295.1). NCBI lineage: Bacteria > Bacillati > Actinomycetota > Actinomycetes > Kitasatosporales > Streptomycetaceae > Streptomyces > Streptomyces sp. SAS_270. Next base: position 11,744 of record NZ_JBMNDS010000063.1, on the reverse strand, counting down.
CGGGCCACCCCGACCAGCCGGGCAACCCGGATCAGCCCGGCAATCCGGGCAACCCGGACCACCCGGGCAAGCCGGGGAACCCGGAGCACCCCGGCAACCCGGGCACGCCGCCCTCCTCGGGCGACGAGCACCCGGGCGGCTCCTCGGGCGTCAACCACCCGGGGACGCAGTCCGTCACCCAGCCGCTGGGCAGTGCGCAGCTCGCCCACACCGGCAGTGACCTGCCGCTCGGTCTGGTGCTGCCGGCGGGAGCGGGCGCACTGCTCGCGGGCGCCGTGCTCTACCGCCGGGCGCGGTCGGCGGCGTAGCCCACGGGCAGAAGGGACAAGCCCCCGCAGAGGTGGGCACAGCGCCGCATACTTCCCCTGCGGCGTGCCAGACGGAGCGGGGCCCGCCTCGGCGGGGCCCGCTCCGTTTCAGCCTTTCCTCACCAGGTGGCGCGCACCTGGCGGATGATCCGCCGGCGCAGCCGCACCTTGCGGCTGCCGTCGGCATGCAGGCTGAGGCGGTCCAACTCCCAGTGTCCGTACTCCGCATGGTCCGTCAGCAGGCGTGTCGTTTCCTTGCGGGAGACCCCGCGCGGTACGTACACGTCGACAAATTCGTATTCCGGCATCGCATCTATTGTGCGGGCAGAGGCCGTGTACGGATAGCGTCTGCCCTATGTCTGATGCTGTGCAGCCCACCGCTGCCGAGGTACGTGCCGCCGCCGAGGCGGTCAAGACCGCGCTCGACCGCCACCTGGCGGCGGTCGAGCGCAGGTCGGGCGATGACGACCCGGCCGTCTACGAGGCGTTCAACGAGCTGGCCGCGGCGGCCGAGGAGTACGACGAACTTCTCTACGACCGCTACGACGAGGTCACACCCTTCGAGATCCCTGGTTCGGAAGACACCCTGCCGCCCTACACGGGCCCGGAGGAGCCGAACGCGCTGAGCGTGCTGATCCGCCGGGACTACGCGGTGGTGGAGCCGCAGCGCCTGCTGGCCCAGGCCCAGCGGGTGGAGGCCGCCGAGGACGAGGGCGTGGTGGGTGAGGACGTCGAGGCGTCCGGCACGGTCCACGGGGCGCTCGGCGTCCTGTTCGGCGAGTTCGAACCGGACGAGATCGCCTCCCGGCACAAGGAGTTCGGCCTGGAGGAGGGCGACTCCACGCTCTGGGTCACGGCCGCGGACGAACCGGCTGATCCCGGCGAGTGGCTGGAGTCCCCGTTCGAGCAGACCGACCCGCAGCGCGTGATCTGCCGCTTCGACGTCAGCGCGGTCTTCGACGACGACGCGGAGGACGACCTCGACGAGGACGACGACCTCGTCCCCGGCCCCGCGCTCGACGGAGATCTGGACGACGACAGCGATCTTGAACCGTTGGACGCTGATCGCTGATCGCTGATCGCTGAACTTGATCGCCGATCGCTGAAAGGTGATCACTGAGAACGCATGAGGTGGCGGCCACCGGGACTCCGGTGACCGCCACCTTCGCGTGTGAGCCGACGGCTCAACCGGCCGCCGGGACCTGCGCCTTGAGCAGGACCGGCAGACGGGTGGTGCGCGGCTTCTGGGGGACCTCCGCCACCGCCCGCGGGAGGGCCTGCTCCACCCCGTGCACGATGGAGAGATGGCGCTCGGCGCGGCCGAAGGCCGTGTAGACCCAGGGCCGGGTCAGGGCCTGCGCGGCGTCGCCGGGGAGCACCACGACCGCGGCGGGCAGCCGCAGGCCCACCGCCTGGTGCGCGGTGAGGGCCCAGCCGTGCCGCACCGACTGCTCCACCCGCTCCTTCGCCACGACGACGGGGGCGCCCGCGCACTCCAGGTGCAGTCCGTCGGCGTCGGCCTTCAGCACCTGCCCCGGCACCGTACGGCCAGGGGCGGGGGAGTAGGCGATCCGGTCGCCCGGGTCGAAGCCGCCGAAGCGGCCGGGGCCGGGGTTCAGCCGTTCCTTGAGGGCCGCGTTCAGCGCGCGCGTACCGGCCGCGCCGCCGTGCCCCGGCGTGATCACCTGTGTCTGCTCGGCGGGGATGCCGAACGCGCGCGGCACCGAGTCCGCGACGAGCTGCACCGTGCGGTGCACGGCCTCCCCGGCGTCCCGCACCGGGACGATCACGACCTCCTTGCCGGGCGCCTCGACCTGGTTCAGCTCGCCGATGCCGATGCCGGAGACCAGTTCGCCGATGGGCCCCGGGTCGGGCGTCCGCGAGGCCACCTGCGGGAAGACCCGCGCGGCGAGCAGATCGGCGAAGACCCGTCCCGGACCCGCGGACCACAGCACGCCCGGGTCGCCGCTGAGCACCAGCCGGGACCCGTCCGCCAGGGACTCGGCGAGCAGGGCCGCCGTCTCGACATCGAGCTGCGGGGCGTCCAGCACGACCAGGAGGTCAAGGGCGAACGCCCCGTCCGCGTCCCGGCCCGGCCCTTCGGTCCCGGAGAGCAGAGCGGCGACCGTGGTCACCGCGGCATCGAGCGCCTCGCCCTCGGTGCCGGTCTCGCTCTCGGTGCCGGTCTCGTCCGCGGCGCCCGTCGACTCCCGTGCTGCCGCGACCAGTTCCGCGAACCGGCGCTGTCCGTCCGCGGTGTGCGCGGCCGCGTACGCCCGCAAGCCCAGTGCGCGGGCCGCCGCGACCAGCGCCGCCGGTTCCGCGCGGGCCGCCTCGCCGCCGGTGTGCAGCACCAGGCCGTGACCGGCGACCGTGCGCATCAGCTCCGCGGTGGAACCGGTGGCCGACTCGGCGGCCCGGGCCCAGTCGGGCGCGTCCTCCTTCGGCAGTGCGTTGACCACCCGGGCGAGGCCGTCGGCGAGGCTCTCCTCGGCGAGGGCGTACCGCTCCAGACCGATGAGAACGCGGACCGGCTGCTCCTCGGGCTCCGCCGTCTCCTCCTGCGCCTCCTCCCGCGCCGGCGCGGCAGGCGCGGTCGTCTCAAGAGCGTCCTGGAAGACCAGGGCCTCGCCCTCCGCGAGCGCGCCCTGCACGGCCGTGTCGGGGTCCGGCACCGAGCGCTGCGCGAGCGCCGCGGTGAGCGCCGGGGCGTCGAGAGCGGTGTGCCCGGCGAGGGCCGCCTGCTCAAGGAGCCAGACGGTGAGGGCCCGGCCGCGCCGCTCGTCGTCCGGGCCGCACTCCGCGCCGAGCAGCGCCCGCGCGAACCCGTCGGCCTGCTCCGGCCGCACCGCCGAGATCCGCAGCAACTGCCAGGGGTCCTCCCGCAGTTGCCCGTCCGCGTCCTCGCCGAGGACGGCGACGACCTGCGGCGCGAGCGCGTCGGGCGCCCCGCCCTCGGTCAGTACCGCGCGTACGGCGTCGAGGGCCTCAGGTGCCACGGGCGAGGGCGCGGCGGGCGTCGCGACCACGGGCTCCGGCCGCCGCACAGGTTCGGGGACCGTCCTGCGAGGTGCGGGCGCGGGCTCGCGGAAGGCGGTGGCCGGCGGCTTGGCGCCGCTCTCCACGGCGCGTACCGCGGCGAGCAGGTCGGCGGCCGTTCCGCTGAGCTTGCCGCCGGCCTCGACGGGGCCCTGCTTCTCGGCCTTGCGCTGCGCGATCCGCTCCCGCAGCTCCCGCTGGGCCGCCAACTCGGCCTGTGCCTCGGAGAGTTCCGCGGGGGCTGCGGCCTCGGTGGTTTCGGCGGTTTCCGTTGCTTCGCCGGTTTCGTCGGCGGCACCGGCCTCGCCGCCGTCCCCGTCCTCGCTGTCGGGCGCCGTTTCCTCGGTGGTCCCGGTCTCCGGCGCGCCGTCCTGCGCACCGGCCCCCGGGGTCCCCGGCTCCGCTTCCTCCGTGGTCTCGGGCTCCGTGGTCACAGCGTGCTCCAGTCGTGATCGGGATAGTGGTGCACGGGTGCCGACACGTCGTCGAGCGCCCGGCAGATCTCGTCAGGAAGACTAAGGGTCTCCACTGACAATGCGGCCGTGAGCTGCTGCGCGTTGCGCGCGCCGATGATGGGGGCGGCGACTCCGGGGCGGTCGCGGACCCAGGCGAGCGCCACTTGGATCGGCGTCACCGCCAGGCCGTCCGCCGCGGTCGTCACGGCGTCCACGATGCTGCTCGCCGCGTCGTCGAGGTACGGCGCGACGAAGGGGGCCAGGTGCTCGGAGCCGCCCCGGGAGTCGGCGGGCGTCCCGCCCCGGTACTTGCCGGTGAGCACACCGCGACCGAGCGGCGAGGAGGGCAGCAGGCCGACGCCCAGGTCGAGGGCGGCGGGCAGCACCTCCCGCTCCACACCGCGCTGGAGCAGCGAGTACTCCATCTGCGTACTGGCCAGACGGGTGCGCACGCCGGGCGCCGCGAGCTGCCAGGTGGCCGCCTTGGCGAGCTGCCAGCCGCAGAAGTTGGACACGCCCGCGTAGCGCGCGCGGCCGCTGCTGACAGCGATGTCGAGTGCCTGGAGCGTCTCGTCCAGCGGCGTGCCCGGATCGAAGGCGTGCACGTGCCACAGGTCGACGTAGTCCGTGCCGAGCCGGGCGAGCGAGGCGTCGAGCGCGGAGAGCAGATGCCCGCGCGAGCCGTCGAAGCGGCGGTCGGGGTCCGGTACGCTCCCCGCCTTCGTCGAGATGACCAGGTCCCGGCGCGGCACGAGCCCTTCTATGAGCTGTCCGAGCAGATACTCGGCCTCCCCGTCGCCGTACACGTCCGCGGTGTCGACGAGGGTTCCGCCCGCTTCCCAGAACACCTTCAACAGCTCCGCGGCGTCGTGCTCGCCGGTGTCCCGCCCCCATGTCAGCGTGCCGAGTCCGATCCGGGACACACGCAGGCCGGTACGGCCGAGATGCCTCTGCTCCATGGACGCCGAGATTACTGGCCGGAACTCGGTACGTGGGGGCCCTGTGGACAACCTGGATCACCAGGACCTGCCGACGCGGGTCCTGTGCGCCGAAACCCTTCCCTGCCACGCTGTCCACCGGCGCGCTAGTGTCTCCGGCACAAGGGACGTTACTGATCGGTAAGGGGATCGGCCATGCAGCTCGGGATCAACCTCGGCTACTGGGGTGCCGGAATGGACGCGGACAACCTGGCCGTCGCCCAGGAGGCCGACCGGCTCGGCTACGCCGTCTGCTGGGCCGCGGAGGCCTACGGCTCCGACGCGGCCACGGTGCTCACCTGGGTCGCCGCCCAGACGGAGCGCATCGACGTCGGCTCGGCCATCTTCCAGATCCCGGCCCGCCAGCCGGCGATGACCGCGATGACCGCAGCGACCCTCGACTCCCTGTCGGGCGGCCGCTTCCGCCTCGGCCTCGGCGTGTCCGGGCCGCAGGTCTCCGAGGGCTGGTACGGCGTCAAGTTCGACAAGCCGCTGGCCCGCACCCGCGAGTACGTCGAGATCGTCCGCAGGGCGATGACGCGCGAACGGCTGTCGTACGAGGGCGAGCACTGGACGCTGCCCCTGCCGGACGGCCCGGGCAAGCCGATCAAGCTGACCGTGCACCCGGAGCGCGAGCACATCCCGCTGTACATCGCCGCGATCGGCCCGAAGAACCTGGAGCAGACCGGCGAGATCGCCGACGGCGCCCTGCTGATCTTCCCCTCGGCCGAGCACATCGAGGACACCGCGCTCACCTACCTGCGCGCCGGCCGTGAGAAGGCCGGCAGGACCATGGAGGGCTTCGACGTCTGTCCGACGCTGCCGCTCGCGGTCGGCGCCGACAAGGACGTGACGGCGCTGGCCGACATGTTCCGCCCCTACACCGCCCTGTACGTCGGTGGAATGGGCAGCCGCAAGCAGAACTTCTACAACCAGCTCGCCCAGCGCATGGGATACGAGAAGGAAGCCGCCGAGATCCAGGACAAGTACCTGTCCGGCGACAAGGAGGGCGCGGCGGCCGCCGTCCCGCACACGCTGATCGACCAGACCACGCTCCTCGGCTCCGTCGACCGCATCGCCGACCGCATGAAGGCCTACGCGGCCGCCGGCGTCACCACGCTGACGCTGGCCCCGGCCGGCTTCACGCTCGACGACCGCATCGCCTCGCTCCGGGCGGGCTTCGAGGCCCTGGAGCGCGCCGGGCTGGCCTAGTTCCGACGCGACGGACGCGCACCATCCACAGGACGCGGGGGTGCGCGTCACCAGCGGGATTGAGGAGTTCTGCGGCCGTGGTGGGGGCTCGGGGGGTCTTCCCCGCCACGGCCGTCACGGAGAACAACGCGCAAGGTCCCGGTGGGTTACGCGCCGGAGCGTCCCTCGTCATCCTTCGTTTGGCGGATTTGTCGGACACATCGGTTGCCGCGCCCCTGACATCCCATTTGACTCGGTTTCTGCGGAACCCTGCATGGAGGTGCCAGTGATGCTTTCGGCCAAGAGTCTGTTCCAGGAGATCATCGACAACGACGAGTCGTTCCGGCTCTTCTGCTCCATCGCCGCCGGCGGGGAGACCCAGGGAGGCTGGGAGAACGCGCGGATCGCCGCCCTCGTCCCGCCGAGCGAACGGGAACTCGCGCCCAGGATCACCCGGCACGGCGCCGACGAGGACAAGCACGGGCGGATCTTCAACGCCCTCATGAAGAAGCGCGGCCTGCGCCCCGTCGAGGTCCCGGCGGACACCGACTACACGATGCTCCTGGAGCGGCGGGGAATCGGCCTCGCGCACGACAGGCTCAAGAGCGACGAGCCGCTCACCGTGCAGGACATCGTCACCTATCTGGCCCACAGCCGCGTCACCGAACAGCGCGCCTCCGAGCAGATGGACCTGTTGCGCAGGCACTTCGCCGATCACCCCGACATCGGCCGCGCGGTGCGGATGATCTCGAACGACGAGGACAACCACCTCGCGTACTGCCACGAGGAACTGCTGCGCCTCGCACAGGCCGGGCACGGCCGCCCCATCCAGCGGACCCTGCGCGAGTGCGCCCTCGCCGAGATCCGTGTCTACCGCGACGTCAGCCTCGCCGTGATGGACCACATGGGACGCATCCTCGGTTGGCCGAAACCCAAGGCGTCGGTCCTCGCCGCGGGCATCCACGCCGTCTACGCCTACGAGCGTGTCGCCGGATGGCGGCGGATGGTCTCGTTGAGGATGCCCGAGCGGCGCGACGCGCTCGGCGGCCCCGCGACCAGCGCCCCGGAGTTCGCCTAGGAAACCGCCACGCACGCGCGGCGGGTGACTACAGCCATCCCCGCCGCTTGAACAGCCGGTACAGGCCGACCTCCAGCACCACCATGGCGAGGATGACCACCGGATACGACCACTGCCAGTGCAGCTCCGGCATGTGTGTGAAGTTCATGCCGTAGATCCCGGCGATCATCGTGGGCACCGCGGCCATCGCCGCCCACGCCGAGATCTTCCGCATGTCGTCGTTCTGCCGGACGCTCATCTGCGCCAGATGCGCCGAGAGGACGTCCGAGACCAGCCGGTCCAGCCCCTCCACGGACTCGTTGACGCGCGTCAGATGGTCGCTGACGTCACGGAAGAAGGGCCGCGCGTCGTCGTGGACGAAGGGCACCGCCACGCCGGACTGAACCAGGCCCGCCAGCCGGGTCAGCGGTGGCCCGAGCGGGCCGGTGGCGCGGCGGAACTCCAGGATCTGCCGCTTGAACCTGTAGATCCGCGACGCGGTGTGCCGCGATCCGCCGCCGGTGGGGGAGAAGACCTCGGTCTCCAGCTCCTCCAGGTCGGTTCCCAGCTCGGTGGCCACGTCGAGGTAGTGGTCGACGATGGAGTCCGTGATCGAGTACATCACCCCCGTCGGCCCGTGCCGCAGCGTCTGCGGCTGCTCCTCCAGATGACGCCGGATGCTCCCGAGCGGCGCACCCTCGCCATGGCGCACGGTCACCACGAAGGAGTCGCCGACGAAGATCATCAGCTCTCCGGAGGTGACGGTGTCGCTGTTCGGCTCGTACGTCACCGGCTTGAGGACCATGAACAGCGAGTCGTCGTACACCTCCAGCTTGGGGCGCTGGTGTGCCTTCAGGGCGTCCTCGACGGCCAGCGGATGGAGCCCGAACTCCTCGGTGACCGTGTCGAACTCCTTCTCCGTCGGCTCGTAGAGGCCGATCCACAGAAAGCTGTCGCCGCGGGCGCGCGCCTCGGCCAGTGCGTCGGACAGGTCGTCGGGCCCCTCCGTCCGGCGGCCGTCGCGGTAGATGGCGCAGTCGACGATCACAGAGCGTATTCTCCCCTCGCCCACCCGGGAACGCATGCCGATGGGCGCCTACGCTGGGCCGCATGCCCACCCTGATCCTCGTCCGGCACGGACGCTCCACCGCCAACACCGCCGGACTGCTCGCCGGCTGGACCCCGGGCGTCGCCCTCGACGAGCGTGGCGCCGAGCAGGCCGCGGCGCTGCCCGGCCGCCTCGCCGCGCTGCCGATCTCCGAGGTCGTCACCAGTCCGCTGCAGCGCTGTCAGGAGACGCTGCGGCCGCTGCTCGACGCGCGTCCCGGGCTGCGCGTACACACCGACGAGCGCATCGGGGAGTGCCACTACGGCGACTGGTCCGGCCGCAAGCTCGCCGAGCTGATGGACGAGCCGCTGATGGGAGTCGTCCAGGCCCATCCGTCCGCGGCCGCGTTCCCCGGCGGTGAGTCGATGCGGGCCATGCAGACGCGGGCCGCCGAAGCGGTCCGCGAGTGGAACGCGCGCGTGGAGCGCGATCACGGCGGCGACGCCGTGTACCTCATGTGCTCGCACGGCGACATCATCAAGTCTCTGGTCGCGGACGCACTCGGACTTCATCTGGACCTCTTCCAGCGGATCTCTGTTGAACCGTGTTCCATCACCGCGATCCGTTACACACGACTGCGGCCGTTTCTCGTACGCCTCGGCGACACCGGCGACTTCGCTTCGCTGGCGCCGCGCGAGGAACCGCCGGCCGATGACGCCACGGTCGGGGGCGGTGCGGGCGCACCGTGATCGTCGACCGCAGTAGGGTGAAGCGGTCGAAGCAGCGCAGTAGTTGTCGCAAGTGTTGTCAGCAGCCGATGCGGGCCGACGCAGTCAGCCGGTTCGCATGTCGATTCAATGGAGACAGGACGTGTCCCGTCAGGTGTTCCTCTACGACCCCCCGGACCGTTTCGTCGCCGGTACGGTCGGGTTGCCCGGGCGCCGTACCTTCTTCCTGCAGGCCTCCTCGGGCCCCCGGGTGACCAGCGTGGCCCTGGAGAAGACCCAGGTCGCGGCGCTCGCGGAGCGTATGGACGAGCTTCTCGACGAGGTCGTACGGCGCACGGGCGGCATCGCTCCCGTCCCCGCCATGGCCCCGGCGGAGGTCTCCGACACCGCACCCCTGGAGGCCCCCGTGGAGGAGGAGTTCCGGGTCGGCACCATGGCGCTGGCCTGGGACGGTGACGAGCAGCGCATGATCGTCGAGGCGCAGGCCCTGGTGGAGCTCGACGCCGACTCCGAGGAGGACCTCGCCGAGGCCGAGGAAAGGCTCCTGCAGGACGAGGAGAACGGCCCGCCGATGCTCCGCGTCCGGCTCACCGGCGCGCAGGCACGGGCCTTCGCCAAGCGTGCCCTCGACGTCGTCAACGCAGGACGGCCGCCCTGCCCGCTGTGCAGCCTCCCGCTCGACCCGGAAGGACACGTATGTCCGCGCCAGAACGGATACCGCCGCGGAGCGTGACCACGGCCGAACTGCTCGCCAAGGGCGAGCTCAAGGTGCGCGGGCGGATCCGTGAGGCCTCGAACGCGGTGCTGTACTGCTCCGTCTCCTACGAGGGCCGCGACGCGTTCTGCGTGTACAAGCCCGTCGCCGGGGAGCGGCCCCTGTGGGACTTCCCCGACGGCACCCTGGCACAGCGCGAGGTCGCCGCGTACGAGGTGTCCGAGGCGATGGGCTGGGAGCTCGTGCCGCCCACCGTGCTGCGCGACGGACCCTACGGCGAGGGCATGTGCCAGCTCTGGATCGAGGCCGAACCCGACACCGGGCTGCTCGCCCTGGTGGACGGCGAGGAGCCCGAGGAGGGCTGGAAGGCGATCGGCTTCGCCGAAGTCGGCGAGGGACGGACCGCGCTGCTCGTGCACGCCGACGATCCACGGCTGCGCAGGCTCGCCGTGCTCGACGCGGTGATCAACAACGCCGACCGCAAGGGCGGGCACCTGCTGCCGGGGGACGAGGGACGGTTGTACGGGATCGACCACGGGGTCACCTTCAACGCCGAGAACAAGCTGCGGACACTGCTGTGGGGATGGGCGGGGGAGCCGCTGACCCCGGAGGCGGTCGCGACGCTCACCTCCCTGCGCGAGGGCCTCGCGGCCGGCGCACCGCTCGCCACCCGGCTGGCCGAACTCATCACCCCCGCCGAGATCGACGCCACGCGCGCGCGGGTCGCCGCGCTGCTCGCCTCGGGCACGCACCCGGAGCCCAGCGGGGAGTGGCCCGCGATTCCGTGGCCGCCGGTGTGACACGTCCGCCGGCGCCGTGAGCCTCGGACGCACGGCGGCAGGCAACGCGCAAGAGGGCGTTTCCAGCCGTCAGGGGTGGTCCGGTTCGTGTACGGAACATCCGTCCGGTTACGCTCATGACATGCATGCCTGGCCCGCTTCTGAGGTCCCCGCCCTGCCTGGTGAGGGCCGCGACCTCCGGATCCACGACACCGCGACCGGTGGGCTCGTCACCCTTGCCCCCGGTCCCGTCGCCCGTATCTACGTCTGCGGCATCACGCCGTACGACGCGACCCACATGGGTCACGCGGCGACCTACAACGCGTTCGACCTCGTGCAGCGCGTGTGGCTCGACACCAAGCGGCAGGTTCACTACGTCCAGAACGTGACCGACGTCGACGATCCGCTGCTGGAGCGGGCCGAGCGCGACGGTATCGACTGGGTCGCCCTCGCCGAGAAGGAGACCGTCCTCTTCCGCGAGGACATGACCGCCCTGCGGATGCTGCCGCCGCAGCACTACATCGGCGCCGTCGAGGCGATACCCGGCATCGTCCCGCTGGTCGAGCGACTGCGGGACGCGGGAGCGGCGTACGAGCTCGAAGGGGACGTGTACTTCTCCGTCGAGTCCGATCCGCACTTCGGGCAGGTGTCCCACCTGGACGCCGCCGCGATGCGCCTGCTGTCCGCCGAGCGCGGTGGCGACCCGGACCGCCCGGGCAAGAAGAACCCGCTCGACCCGATGCTCTGGATGGCCGCCCGTGCGGGCGAGCCCAGTTGGGACGGCGCCTCGCTCGGCCGGGGCCGCCCCGGCTGGCACATCGAGTGCGTGGCCATCGCCCTGGACCACCTGGGCATGGGCTTCGACGTGCAGGGCGGCGGCTCCGACCTCGCCTTCCCGCACCACGAGATGGGCGCCTCGCACGCGCAGGCGCTGACCGGCGAGTTCCCGATGGCCAAGGCGTACGTCCACGCCGGCATGGTGGCCCTCGACGGCGAGAAGATGTCGAAGTCCAAGGGCAACCTGGTCTTCGTCTCCAAGCTGCGCTACGACGGGATCGACCCGGCGGCCATACGGCTCGCGCTGCTCGCGCACCACTACCGGTCCGACTGGGAGTGGACGGACCAGGTCCTTCAGGACGCCGTCGCCCGTCTCGACGCCTGGCGCGCGGCCGTCTCCCGGCCCGACGGCCCCTCGGCGGACGCTCTCGTCGAGGAGATCCGCGAGGCCCTCTCGAACGACCTGGACGCGCCCGCCGCGCTCGCCGCGGTGGACCGCTGGGCGGTGCTCCAGGGCGCACAGGGCGGTACGGACGAGGGCGCTCCCGGCGTCGTATCGCGTGCCGTGGACGCTCTTCTGGGCGTCGCCCTGTAGTCGCCGCTCCCTGGCGAACCTCTTCGATCAGCCGGGGGGGGGGGGGGGGGGGGGGGGGGGGGGGGGGGGGGGGGG